>JALRJD010000156.1 GCA_023255165.1 Porticoccaceae bacterium
TAAGCCCCGCGCATCATCTTGGTAATCTGCGGCGCAATCAGCAACATCACCAGCGATATGCCCAGCGCCATGTATCCCACCTGGGTGTAAACCTCAATATAGCCCGCTTTGGCCGCCGCCATATCGGTCATCTGGCCGCCAATGGTTTCCGCGCCAGTGGTGCGCGCAATCATTCCGGCAAGGAAGTTCGACAGACCCGAGTAGAGAAACCAGGCGCCCATCGACATCCCAACAATCCGCGCCGGTGCCAGTTTGGTCACCGCCGACAGGCCCACCGGCGACACCATCAGCTCGCCCAGGGTATGCACCAGATAGATAACAAAGATAAACAGCACCGGCGTCAGGCCCATAGCGCCGGTGCTTTTCATGCCGGCTACCAGCACCAGAAAGCCGATGCCCGCCATGGCCACACCGAGGGCAAACTTGACCGGGGTCGAGGGGTTCAGGTTACGCCGCGCCAGCACCACCCAGAGCCAGGCGATAAAAGGCGCAAAGATAAAAATAAAGGCTGCATTCAGCGACTGAAACACCGGGCCCGGCACCGACCAGCCGAGAATATCCCGATCCACCAGCCGCGCGGTAAACAGATTGAGTGACGAACCGGCCTGCTCAAACAGCGCCCAAAATGGAATCTGCGCCAGAATAAAATAGATTGCCGCCAGCATCCGCGAGCGCTCGTCGCCGTGCAGCCGCACCAGGCTGTAAACGATCATTCCCACCACCAGTAGAATGCCAAATGGCCCGAGAATGCCGCCCACCAACTCTTCGTTTTTTACCAGCAGCATCGACAGCGCAACAATTCCCGCACCGACCAGATAACAGAGCCACTCGATATTGATAACACCAAACACCTTTTGCTTGAGTTTCTCCACCGAAGGCGGTTCGGCCCTGCCCTCAAGCCAGCTCTGGCAACTGAGAAAAATCACCAGACCAATAAGCATGCCGATACCGGCAAGACCAAAGCCGTATTTCCAGCCGTGGACAATGCCCAGATAGCCGCAAAATATCGACGCCAGAAAGGCGCCAAGATTGATGCCCATATAAAAAATGGTAAACCCGGAGTCACGGCGAGTATCGCCAAAGCCATACAGCGAGCCGACAATGGTCGAGATATTGGCTTTCAAAAATCCGCAACCGGCAATCAACAGCGCCAGCGAGAGGTAGAGCATGTTCAGGTAAAACGGCTCGGTGACAACCGTCATATGGAAATCTTCGCGCTGAATAGTTGCTGGCAAGCCAACCGCCTCTGGCTCAGCGATATCCATGGTCGTCTCGGTAAACGTCACGTAGGAGGAACCGAGTGGCGAGATAATCTGCTGTTTCGCATCGCCACCGCGGCCGTCCAGCGCAATCTGGTACTCACTCTCTGCATAGTGCAGCAACTGCTTTGAACCACTGCCCTCAAAGGTCATACCAAAGTGCCCCAAGGTCAGCAAAATCGCGCCAAAGGTCACCGCTTTTCTGGCGCCCAAGTAGCGATCGGCCAGCGAGCCGCCAATAATCGTCATAACATAGACCAGCGCGGTGTAAGCGCCGTAGAGCAGGCTCGATTTTTCATCGGAAAATAAGAAGTGTTGGGTGAGATAGACAATCAACAGTCCACGCATCCCGTAGAAGGAAAAACGCTCCCACATCTCGGTTAGGAATAAAATTAACAGCCCTCGTGGGTGGCCAAGAATCGTGCGCTCACCCGCCGCGCCGTGGTCTGTGAGCGGATTAGTGGTAGTACTCATCAATTGATATCCTTTTAGAATAGGTTCCGGTGTCTCACAGTACTGGTGAACTGCAGCAGGACTGACGACACTCTTTATTTTGGGATGCGCTGTGTGGCGTCAGACTTGACCGGCCAAACAGCAACAGTGCTGGCCAGTATAGACAAACCGCTCGAAAAACAAACCTTTTATCGCACGCCCAAGGTAACGACTTGGCGCAGGCGAAAATTGGCATCTGTTCAGCGATAAATGGCACCCATTACT
>JALRJD010000163.1 GCA_023255165.1 Porticoccaceae bacterium
TACCTCGCTTTACACGCGAATCGGGCCGCCCATAAGCGGAGCCTGATTGATCTTGAAAGGTCTTTCCAGGCTTTGGCTGCAAGACCGGAGTACACAAAAACAAGAAAGGCCTTTGGGAATTTGGCACCGAGCATGACCGAGAGGAACCGGGACAAGGATCTGAGACCGTACGCCGCAGGGATAGCGGCGTCCGAGCGTACAGGGAAGTATTTACAGCGTGTCGAGGAGACTTGTCCCGGTTCCTCGGATGCTCCTCTGCAATGGATTCCTTCGGTTGCTTCGCGCCCTCTGAATGACGGGGTATTAGATCTCTCTCGGAAAGATACGTAAAGGTTACTCAAAGCCACAAGACCCAGGTGACAATAAAAGGACTTGGGGTGACAATACCCGCAAACAATGCACAATCAGAGCAAACCCATGGTAGCTGACACCAAAACCCTCGCAGCACAAATCAAAGCAGGCGACCGCCGGGCACTGGCGAAAGCCATCACCCTGGTAGAATCAACCCGCCCCGACCACCGCCAGCAAGCCGCCGCGCTGCTGGAAACCGTTATGCCCGAAACCGGCAACTCCATCCGCCTCGGAATCTCCGGTGTCCCCGGCGTTGGCAAGTCGACTTTTATTGAAGCCTTCGGCAACTACCTGATTAAACAGGGCCACTCTGTTGCCGTGCTCGCGGTGGATCCCACCTCTGCTGTCACCGGCGGATCGATTCTTGGCGACAAAACCAGAATGGAAACCCTCGCCTTTGCCGAAAAAGCCTTTGTGCGTCCCTCGCCAGCGGGAAAAACCCTGGGTGGTGTTACCCGCCGTACCAGAGAATCCTTGCTGCTTTGTGAGGCCGCGGGCTTTGATGTGATTTTGATTGAGACGGTTGGTGTCGGTCAGTCTGAAACTGCGGTTGCCGATATGACCGATATGTTTTTGCTGCTGTTACTGCCTGCTGGTGGTGACGAGTTGCAGGGCATCAAGCGCGGCATTATGGAACTTGCCGATCTGGTGCTGGTGAACAAGGCTGATGGCGACCAGGCCAATGTTGCCAATCAAACCCTCTCGGATTATCGCTCGGCGCTGCACTTTATGAAGTCGCGGTTCGCCAACTGGCAGTCCAAAGTGCTGGCCTGTTCATCAACTCAGGGCAAGGGTATTGCTGAAGCATGGCAGCAGGTGGAAAACTTCCGCACCGCACTGACCGAGGCTGGCGAGTTGCAACAGCATCGCGCTCAGCAGGCGCGTTCGTGGATGTGGGCTGAGACCGCCGAGGCGCTGGTGTCAGATTTGAAAAGCGACCCACGAGTTAAGGCGCTGGTGCCAGAGTTGGAGCAGGCTGTGCTGGATGGAACCTTGCCGGCAACGGTTGCCGCGCAGCGTTTAATCGACTGCTTTAAGACGAGCAGCTAACCGATATTTTCTCCGCCCAGTCTGGCGGCAGCCCGGCATAATGTTGAGCCTCTGGATGTTCCTCAAAGGGGCTCTGCAGCACTTTCAGTAATAAATTCACTTCACTGTAATCACCGGCCTCGGCCTTTTCGATAGCCGTCTGGGCCATATAGTTGCGCAACACATATTTCGGGTTGCAGTGCAGCATCTGCTCGCGTCGTTCGGCATCGCTGCACTGCTGTTGGTTCAAGCGCTGAAGATAGTTTTGCGCCCACTGATCAAACCCTTCGCGATCAATAAACTGATCTCTGATTGACTGGTTGCCAGCGGAAAAATCGCACAGGCTTCTAAAAAACACGCTGAAGTCGACCTGGCTTTGCTGCATTAATTCGAGCAGCTGATTGATTAACTGTTCGTCACCACTCTGAAAAGTTTGCAAGC
>JALRJD010000285.1 GCA_023255165.1 Porticoccaceae bacterium
GTGGCGGAAAATCAGCGTGTTGCGGTCTCCTGGTTTAAACGCGCCGCGGCGCAGGAGCTGATGGAGTCCGAGTATATGCTCGGCCTCGCCTACCACGAGGGCAAGGGTATCGAGCTCAATTATCAAATGGCCAAATACTGGTTTAGAAAGTCGGCCTTAAAAGCCTATGGTAATGCGCAATTTATGTACGCCTTTATGCTGCAGGCGGGCGAGGATGGCGGCAAGTCGCAATCCTTTGAGGCGCTGGTGTGGACTGAAGTGGCACGCCTTAATGGTCAGCCAGACACCTTCGATATCGCCTATATCGCCAAACTGAAACTCGAAGATGAGCAGGTCGCCGAAGCCGAGCAACTGGCTGTGCGCTGTATTGAAAGCAGCTATAGTGACTGTCCGTAATATCTCTCCTGAAAAAAATTTAAAATTAAATCCCTTTAAGCTAAAGAATTTCTCTCAAATCCCGATTCTATTGGTAAGCATGTCTAATCAGTGAATCGGGGATTCTTCACATGGCAATGAACAACAAAGCACTCAACGCTTACCGCAATGTACATATCAGCTCTGCCGTTCCCTACGCCGACGGTATTCAGCTGATCCAAATGTTGTTCGATGGCCTGGTCGATACCCTGGCCGCTGCCGAAGGCGAGATTGAGCGCAAGAATATTGCCGAGAAGTGCCGCATGTTAAACCGTGCAACCAGTATTATTTATGGTCTGCAAGATTCCCTGGATTTCAAAAAAGGCGGTGATCTGGCACGCAATCTCAACGACCTCTACGACTATATGGTGCGTCGTATTCTCCACGCCAACCTGCACAATGACGTCACGGCGATTCATGAAGTTAAAGGCCTGGTCAATGAGATTCGCACCGCGTGGGAATTGCTGCCTTCGCTGTTGAAAGAACAGCCGATCGCGCTGGCTTCCTAAGCCAAATTGAAACACCCGCAGGCCGTTACAGGGCCCGGCTTCAGACATTAATTACTCCCCCCTCCCCTAACACACGGATGTGCTGTTTGTGCTTGTATAGCAGTCTCTGTGCCCTTGACACCTCTCTCACCCCCATGGCATAACTGCGCGCATTATAAAAATACGTTTGCCGGGGAGTGTGCGACATGTTGCTGAGTCAGCAGAGGGTTATGGAGATCCTCAACAAAGGCAGTGGCGGTGACCGAATTAGCCGCGGCTGTGATTTCTTTCTCTCGTTACTGATTATTTCCAACCTGATTGCCGTCTGCCTTGAGTCCGTCGAGAGCATCAATGCCATCTACAGCAGGCAGCTATTTATCTTTGAAACCGTTTCGGTCTCGATTTTTTTACTCGAATACGCGTTGCGAATCTGGTCCGTTGCCGCCGACGAGGAGAGTGTCGCCGCAACCCCTGGTGGGCGGCGCCTGCGCTATATGGGCAGCTTTACCGGCATTATCGATCTGCTGGCTATCCTGCCCAGCATACTGCCGCTGCTGATGGGCGGCGTCGATTTGCGCTGGCTGAGGGTGTTGCGACTGGTTCGACTATTGAAGATATCCCACTATTCGTCGGCGCTGGAAGATCTGTTTTCCGCGATTTATCAGGAGCGGCGTTCCTTTTTCGCCGCGCTCTACCTGATGGGCATCGCGCTGTTTCTCTGCAGCTCGCTGATGTATCTGGCCGAGTACGAGGCACAGCCGGACAACTTTGCCTCGATTCCCCAAACCATGTGGTGGGCATTAATCACGCTGACCACCGTGGGCTATGGCGATGTCTATCCGATTACGCCGCTGGGACAATCAATTGGTGCCTTTACCGCACTGTTGGGTGTCTGCACTGTGGCGCTGCTGACCGGTATTGTCGCCTCGGCATTTTCCAACCAGATGGCGCGGCGCGAAGCTATTTTTGAAGCAGAGATTGCGGCGGCGATGAGCGATGGCGTGGTCACCGATGACGAGCAGGCGCACATTGAAGAGCTGCGCGAGCGCTTCAAGATTACCGAAGAACATGCGCGGGCGATTTTTGCCTTGATTGAGGAAAAGCGCGACCACTAGCCGCACCCTACAGAGCGGCTGTTTAGCTGCCGTCGATAATCACTTCAATGCGACGGTTTTTGGCGCGACCAGCTGGCGAGTCATTGGCCACCAGCGGCTTGGTGTCGGCCAGTCCAGTCACGGTGACCCGGCCATCTTCAATCGGCGAGCTGTTGAGCAGATAGTCCGCCACCGCAGCGGAACGGGCTGCGGAGAGATCCCAGTTAGAGCGAAAGCGCTCGCTAAAGGCCATGGGAATATTGTCGGTGTGGCCTTCGATAGTAATCAACCCAGTGCTGTCGGCGATCGACTGACCCACTTTGTCGAGCAGCGGTTTAAACGCTGGCTGCAGATCGGCAAAGCCGCTGCGAAATGAACCGCGCTCAGCCAGCCGTACAATAATTTTGTCGCCATCGCGCTCGACCTCGGCCAGACCTTCGGCAATCTCATTGGAGAGTCGCGCGCGAATCTTCTGGTATTGATCGGCAATCGCCTGTTCACCCGCCTGAGTGCCACGGCCGCTGAGGTCGCCATCCAGGGTTTCCGGCGAGGCCTCCAGCACCTGAATTTGCGAGGTAACCTGCGCCTGAGCTGAGGCCACCTTGGCATAGACTTCGAGGTCACTCTGCATCACTTTCGAGCCGGACCGTGATTTGTTGGCCTCGCCATTGGTGCCGGTGGTGGCATCGGCGACCACTTCAACAACCAGCTGTTTGTCTTTAACTGTCACCTTCACCTTGCCCTGGGCAATCTCTTTGGCCAGAGACTTCTTTAATGTCTCGACATCGGCATTGGTTTCCGACTGATTCTTTTTCAGTGAGTCTTTTAGCTCCGGATCTTC
>JALRJD010000256.1 GCA_023255165.1 Porticoccaceae bacterium
GACATGAGGAGGTTCAGTGGATTTTTCTTCGGTCACTGCGTTCCCTCGGAAAGACGAAGTAGTAGCGCGTTCCCTCGGAATAACGAATCAAAGAGACCCTTCGGCTAAATTCAAAGCAAAAAGAAGGCAAACCTAACGGTATTATTTCTTTTTGTCATCCCGACGCTTATTAAACTTCGTCACCGGCTTGCGCTTAAAGGTTGGTTTGTTAACCGCCTTACCCTTGGTGCTGTAAGGGTTCTCGGAAGTCCGATATTCCACCCGCACCGGCGTGCCATGCAAACCCAACTCGCGGCGGAAAATCTTCTCCAGATAGCGCGTATATTGCGCCGGCACCGAATCAGTCTGATTACCGTGAATAATAATGATAGGCGGATTGCGCCCACCGGCATGAGCAAAACGCAACTTGATGCGACGCCCGTGAACCATCGGCGGCTGATGCTCTTCCACCGCGCCCTCCAAGACCTTGGTCAGACGCGACGCACTCAAGGTATCAGTGGCCGCACGGTAGGCATTTTCGATCGAATCGTAAAGATTGCCGACCCCGGTGCCATGCAGCGCTGAAATAAAATGCACATCGGCAAATTCAGCAAAACGCAGGCGTCGTTTGATATCTTCCTTGATTTTTTCACGCTGCTCCGGATCGAGACCGTCCCATTTATTGATGCCCACAACCAGACCGCGGCCGGCATCGATAACCGATCCCATCAGATGCATATCCTGCTCGACCAAACCCTCTTGAGCATCGACCATCAACACCACCACATTGGCGTCATCGATCGCCTGCAGGGTTTTAACAATGGAGAACTTTTCAATCGCCAGTTTGATATTTTTGCGTTTGCGAATCCCGGCTGTATCAATCAGCGTGTACTGTTTGCCATGACGCTCATAATCTATATAGACACTGTCTCTGGTTGTGCCGGCCTCATCGTAAACCACCACACGATCTTCACCGAGCAGCCGGTTAACCAGTGTCGATTTACCCACATTGGGGCGACCCACGATGCCAATTTTGATGCCGTTATTGCGCTCGTCTTGCTGCTCGACATATTCGGGAAACGGTTCCAGCAGCTCTTCCATCATCGACTTTACGCCGCGACCATGGGTGGCGGTGGTTGGAAACATGCCAGAGAAGCCCAGCTGATAAAAATCCGCCAACGCAGCGGCCGGATCAAGACCGTCGATTTTGTTGGCCACCAGATAAACTGTGCGATTTTTCTGACGCAGCTTTTCAGCGATCATATAGTCGGCGGCGATAATCCCCGAGCGACAGTCAACGATAAACAAAACAATATCGGCTTCATCCATCGCCAACAGCGATTGCTCTGCCATACCAGCGTCAATGCCCTCTTCCTCACCGCTGATGCCACCCGTATCGATCACCATAAAGCGGCGGCCATACATCTCGCCTTCGCCATATTTGCGGTCGCGAGTCAGGCCGGAATAGTTGGCCACCAGCGCGTCGCGGCTGCGAGTGAGTCGATTAAAGAGGGTGGATTTGCCCACATTGGGACGCCCGACAAGGGCTATAACAGGAATCATGGAATAAAAAATGCCGCAGGTTTTAAGTGCGGCATTCTACTGTAGTTGCGGATAATAATCGCTATTGAATTTTGTAGGCGCTCAGCGATCCGCCATTGGATTGCACAATCAAACTGTCGCCAATCGACAGCATCGGTGCGGAGACGCCACTGCCATCGACCTTGGTGCGTGCCACAAAATGGCCATCTTCCAGATCGAGCACATGCAGAAAACCTTCAGCATCCGCCACGGCGATAAAGTCCCCCAGTTTAGCTGGCGCGGTGAGGCGACGCAGAAACAGCTGATCGTTGCTCCAGATTACCTGACCACTGCCCGAGCGAAAGGCACGAACGGTGCTGTCCGCTTCACTGACATAAACCTGGCCGCGACTAAAGGCCGGAGAGCTGTGCGAGGAGCTGTCCTGAAACCACAGCGCTCTGCCGGTTCCCCGTGACAGTGCGCCGAGGCGGCCCTGATAGCTGACCGCATAAACCACGTCGTCAACCAACAGCGCATCGCCATCGATATCGACCATGCGTTCGAGGTCGGTGCGCCCTTTTGGCAGCGCCAGACGCGACTCCCAAATCAGTGAACCATTCTCAGGGTTAAAGGCAATCAGCTTGCCAGAATCAAAACCGGTCAACACCATACGGTCGGTAACCAGCGGTGAGCTGGTGCCGCGCACTGTCAACAGCGGTGCGTCGTCTTCGTGCTGCCACAGGGCTTCGCCAGTGCTGGCATCAAAGACAAACAGTTTGTTGTCGATAGTCTGGGCCGCGACAATCTTGCCGTTGCCTTGGGGGCTGGCCAGCACTTCAGAGCTAACATCGGCGCTCCATTCCACGGAGCCATCTGTGGCGCTCAACGCGTATACCTGGCCTTCACTGCTGGCAACCAGCACCTGACCTGCGGCATAACCGACACCGCCAGAGAGTGATACATCGAGCTCTTTGCTCCAGAGTCGCTTGCCGGAGTCGAGTGCAAATGCGCTGACTTTGCCTTCGTGGTCAGCGGCAAACACGCTGTCACTGCTGGCTGCCGGGCGCAGACTGTTCCAGAATTTTTGGTTACCGCCACCAACCTTGGTCGACCACTGTTTTTTGATCGTCGCCTGCTGCTGGAATTTAACCAGTTCCGCGGGCTTGATCTCGGCCTCGTCGTCACCGCCAAACCAGCTACAGCCGGAAATCAGCAACGCGCAGAGCAGTAAATTAATTTTTTTCATCATGCGTCTTCCTGTTGCGCAGGCTGTTGTTCAGCCTCTTCAGGCTGCTCGGTAATGACTGGCTGAACCTGACTGATCTTGAGCTGCAGCAGCGCCCGCGCAGAGCTGTCTTCCGCGGCGACGCCCACCAGTGCCGCCTGATAGGCGGTGTAGGCCGCCGCGCTGTTGCCCTGTTGCAGATAGAAATCGCCTTTGGCTTCATCGTAAGCCGACTTCATGGCGCCCACATCCACACCCTGAACCAGCTGCAGAGCACTATCCAGATTGCCGCGAGCAGCTTCAACCCGGGCCAGACGCAAACGCGCTATATTTTGATCGACTTCGGCATCGCTGTTGTCCAGAGCCCACTGCAGCTCGCTGACAGCGGCATCCAGATCGTCATTTTCAACTGCCAGCTTGGCTTTGATCAGCGCCGCATAAAAGGCGTATTGAGAACTGCTGTACTCTGACTTAAGGCTGTCGGCCAGGCGATTGATATCCGCCTGTTTGCCCGCCGCCAGTTTGTCGCCAGGTCGAAGCGCAGACATATTGTCGAGCATATCCTGATAGACCAGTGATGCCGCTGCTGCCTGCTCGTCGACATGCTGAGTCCAGCCCTGCCAGCCGAAATAGCCACCGACAATCAACACAATCGCCACAATGGTCTGTTTGCCATTGTCATCCCACCAGCGCTTAAGAGCTTCGATTTGCTCTTCTTCAGTAATATGGTCTGCCACAGAGGTTCCTCAATCAGTCTTTATTAATGTGTTTAGCAGGCTGCCCAATTGGTCTTGGTCAACCGTTTCCTGGGGGCGGTCCTGTCGCAGAAACTTCACCCCAACCTTATTGGTTGCCGCTTCATCTTCGCCCAGTATCAAAGCGACCACGGCGCCGCTTTTATCGGCTTTTTTCATTTGCGACTTAAAGCTGCCGCCGCCGCAGTTGGTCTGTAAGCGGATGGTGGGACAGTCGCTGCGCAGCGCTTCGCCCAACACCAGTGCCTGGTTGTCGACATCGCCCACGGCCACCAGATAGACATCCACAGTTTGGCCGACACTATCCGGCACTACGTCCAGCTCGTCAAGCAACAGCACCAGTCTTTCTACGCCCATGGCAAAGCCGACGCCGGGACAAGGTTTGCCACCAAGCTGCTCGACCAGACCGTCGTAGCGGCCACCGGCGCAGACTGTGCCCTGGGCACCGAGACTGCTGGTGACCCATTCAAATACGGTTTTCGAATAGTAGTCGAGACCACGCACCAGCCGTGGATTGATCTGATAGCTAATTCCTGCGGCATCGAGCATGCTGCGCAGTTGCCGAAAATGCTGGCGGGATTCGCTGTCGATAAAATCGTCCAGGCTCGGGGCGCCGTTTAACAGAGCCTGAGTGTCGGCATTTTTGCTGTCGAGAATACGCATCGGATTGGAGTGCAGTCGACGCTGACTGTCTTCGTCGAGCTGTTCCTGGCGGGCACTGAGGTAGTCCACCAGCGCTGCGCGATAGTTGGCGCGATCGGCAGCGGTGCCGAGCGAGTTAATCTGCAAGGTCACAGCATGATCAATTTTTAATGCCTTCCACAGTCGCGCGGTCAACACCAGTAACTCGGCATCAATATCCGGCCCGTTTAAACCAAAAGCCTCAACGCCAACCTGATGAAACTGACGCAGGCGGCCTTTTTGCGGACGCTCGTGGCGGAACATTGGCCCGCTATACCAGAGCCGTTGAATCTGATTGTGCAGCAGACCATTCTGATTGCAGGCGCGCACGCAGCTGGCGGTGCCTTCCGGGCGCAATGTCAGACTATCACCATTGCGATCTTCGAATGTGTACATCTCTTTTTCGACAATGTCGGTCACTTCGCCGATCGAGCGCTTAAATAGTTCGGTCTGTTCAAGAATCGGAAACCGTATTTCGTTGTAGCCATAGCGCGCCAGCACGTCGGCGATCACTCTTTCGAGATACTGCCAGGTAGCTGACTGATCGGGAAGCAGGTCGTTCATCCCGCGAATGGATTGAATTTTCATACAGCGCTCTTGGTTTTCACATCAAATTTAAAGAGTTAGCCGCGAGCGATTATCTGCTCGGCGTCGAGTGCCATCTGCGCTTCTTTGGCGGCAGCCTTGGCACGAATTTTTGCTTCCAGTTGATCGACCAGATTGTCATTGCCAATCTTGTGGTCCGGTACACCGTCGAGATAGACCAGATTGGCTGGCGTGCCACCGGTAAGACCGAAGTCGGACTCTTTGGCCTCGCCCGGACCATTGACGATGCAACCGATAATCGACACATCCATGGGCACCGAAATATCCTCCAGCCGCGATTCCAATTCATTGACGGTGGCGATGACGTCAAAGTTTTGCCGCGAGCAGCTCGGGCAGGCAATAAAGTTAATGCCTTTGCTACGCAGACGCAGGCTGCGCAACATATCCCAGGCCACTTTCGCCTCTTCCGCCGGATCCGCCGCCAGCGAGATACGCACTGTGTCGCCAATGCCATCGAGCAGCAGCGCACCGAGACCAATCGCTGATTTTACGGTTCCCGAACGCAGGCCACCAGCTTCGGTAATGCCCAGGTGCAGCGGTTGTTCGATACGGGTTGCCAGGTCGCGATAGGCGGCCACGGCCATAAAAATATCCGAGGCTTTGACGCTGACTTTAAAATTCTGGAAGTCGTATTTGTCGAGCAGCTCGACATTGCGCATCGCCGACTCAACCATAGCTTCGGCTGTCGGCTCGCTGTATTTGCGCAGCAGATCCTTGCCCAGTGAACCGGCGTTGACGCCAATGCGAATCGGGATATCGAGGTCCCGGGCCTTGGCAATCACTTCACGCAGACGGCTTTCGCGGGAAATATTGCCCGGGTTGATGCGCAGGCAGTCGACACCCAGGTCGGCTACACGCAGGGCGATATTGTGATCAAAGTGGATATCGGCAACCAGCGGCACGCTGACCAGTTTGCGAATTTCGCCAAAGGCTTCCGCCTCTGCCATTGACGGCACCGAGACACGCACAATATCGGCGCCGGCAGCCTGAATGCGCTTGATCTGCGCAACGGTTGCGGCAACGTCAGCAGTGCTGGTATTGGTCATGCTCTGCACAGAGATTGGCGCATCGCCGCCAACTGCAACATCGCCAACCATAATCTGTCGCGACTTGCGTCGCACTATAGGTGTGCCACTAAACATTTAATCTCTTACTCACGTTAGCTATCTTTTTAACCACGCCTGATATTCCAGGTTCTCTTTTGAGTAGGGAAACAAATTTTTTAATTTCAGCCCTTCACTGGCGGCGTTATCTCTGTTGCCAAAACGCTCTTCCACTCGCACCGACAGCCACAGACTCTGGGCGGTGGGTTGGCTCAGCTGCCTGAATCGGTCCAGCGCCATCTTGCTCAGCGGATAGTTTTTCTGCTGAAAATAAATTTCAGCCGCTTCCAGATAGGGTTCCGCAAATCCGGATGCCAGCTGCGTCGCTTTCTCAAATGAGCGCAGCGCCATCTCGGTGTCGCCAAGGCGAATACAACTCAAACCGAGGATGTAAAATGCCTGGGCGCGACGTTCGTAACCCAGATCCTCTGTCACCTTTTGCATCTGCTCGCGAGCTTCCTGCATGCGTCCGCGATTAAACAGAAAAGCAGCAAAATTATAACGCGCCAGCGTGTAGTTTTTATCTTCTTTCAGCGCTTTATGGTAGTGCTGCTCAGCGAGTTCGTATTCATGTTCCGACTGGTATAACAGTGCGTATCCATTGTAGAGCTCGGCGGAACGCGGTTTAAACTCACTGGCTTTTTCCAAATGTACCCGGGCCAAATCACGGTTTTTTGAGGAAATATAATTTAGTGCCAGTTTTATATGTTGCCGGTAGGCCTCATCCGGATTTGCCCCACCGCTGCCGCTTGAAACACAGCCCGCGATGGCCAGCACCGCAATCAATAAAAATAGTGTCGCGGCGGCTTTTTTAAACCTGTCTGTTGCACCTGTCTCCATGCTTCACGCTCCTTGTTTTCGCTCGTTTGCTATAACCTGTAGCCTAGGGCCAAAAACCTAGCCAACAAATTTAACCACCTGCTCCTCTTCAAGACGCTTTTTATAGCGCTGCTGACGTTTGGTTCGGTCGTTGACCTCACCCGCCAACTGGCCACAGGCTGCGGCAATATCATCGCCGCGGGTGGTGCGTACCGTTACAGTGTACCCGTCATTATGCAGAATGTCCCTAAACCGGGTCAGGGCCACTTTGGTCACTTTTTTATACTCTGATCCGGGGAATGGGTTAAATGGAATCAGGTTTATCTTGCAGGGTAAATCGCGCAGCAACGCCGACAATTCTTTGGCGTGTTCATCGCGATCATTAACCCGATCCATCAACGTGTATTCGACCGTTACCTTGCGTCGGTTGTCCGGCATTTTATCCAGGTATCGACGTGCGCTGGCAATAAAATCGGCGAGCGGGTATTTGCGGTTGATCGGCACCAGTTGATTGCGCAATTCATCGTTTGGCGCGTGCAGGGAAATCGCCAGCGACACATCGCTGACATCACCGAGCTTGTCCAACTCGGGAACCACACCGGCGGTGCTCAGGGTTACCCGGCGCTTGGAGAGCCCATAGGCGTTGTCGTCCATCATCAGACTCATGGCATCGACAACATTGTCGAAATTCATCAGCGGTTCACCCATACCCATCATTACCACATTGGTCACTCGGCGCGGGGTTTTCGGATCGAACTGGTCGAATGATTTTGCCGCAATCCATAGCTGGCCAATAATTTCGGCGGTGGTCAGATCGCGAGCAAAACCCTGCTTGCCGGTGGCGCAAAAACTGCAGTCGAGGGCGCAGCCAATCTGGGAAGAGACACAGAGAGTGCCGCGATCGCGCTCGGGGATATACACCATCTCAATGCAGCTGCCGCCATCGACCCTGATCAACCATTTACGGGTGCCGTCGACCGAATCCTGGCAGCTGACCACCTCGGGCAGCAACACTTCAGCCACCTCGGCAAGGCTTTCACGCAGACCTTTGGAGAGGTTAGTCATCTGAGTAATATCGTCGACACCCAGCTGGTGAATCCACTTCAGCACCTGGGTGCCGCGAAAACGTTTCTCGCCGAGCGACTCCAAAAAGTCGCCGATACGGGAAGCAGAAAGCCCCAAAAGGTTGGTTTTAACCTTTCGGGGCTGTTCGTCGATTGCTGTTACGTCTGGTTCCTGGGACATAGCTGTCCTGGTCTCTCTGTTCTGATTGTCTCTCGATATTCTCTATTCACCCCTAAATAATAGAGGCAAAAGAGTCTTAGCGAGGGCAAATCTCATTGTCAGCAAAGAAGTAGGCGATTTCACGTGCCGCCGATGCCGCTGCATCGGAGCCGTGAACGGCATTAGCATCGATTGACTCAGCGAAGTCTGCGCGGATAGTGCCAGCTGCTGCTTCTTTAGGATTGGTTGCACCCATCAGATCGCGGTTTGTCATAATCGCGTTATCACCTTCCAGCACCTGAATGGACACCGGGCCAGAGGTCATAAAGGCAACCAGATCTTTAAAGAAAGGACGCTCGCTGTGCTCGGCATAAAAACCTTCAGCTTGTTCCTGGGTCAGGTGCTGCATTTTGCAGGCGACGATTTTCAGGCCAGCCTGTTCAAAACGACCGAGGATTTGACCGATTACATTTTTTGCTACTGCATCGGGCTTGATAATAGATAGGGTGCGTTCAGACGCCATGAAGATTCTCCGAAATAAATTGATGCTGCTAAATAAAAAAAGTGCCCCAAAGGGCAGAAAGCGCGGATTCTACCTGCCTGCGGTTGTGGTCACAATAGGTTTTTCGGTCAGGCGACCAGCAGGCGCTGAAATTTGTCCAGTGAGACTGGCATGCTGAAGTGGGCGCCCTGATATTTTTCGCAACCGAGGCTGCGCAAGATATCCAGAACCTCACGTTTTTCAACGCCTTCAGCCACCACATCGAGACCATAGTGATGGGCCACCATCATGATGGCTTCGACCAGCCCGAGGGTCTCTTTGTCGGAATTGAGATTGGTAATAAATTCGCGATCAATCTTGAGGATGTCCAGCGGCAGCCGCTTGAGATAGATCATTGATGAGTAGCCGCTGCCAAAATCATCAATAGCGAAACGTGTACCCATATCGCGAATTTTTTTCATTTTGTCGACAACCGATTCAAAGTCGTCGATCAGCAGATTTTCGGTGACTTCCAGAGTCAGCATATCAGGCCGGATAGCGTAGCTTTTCAGGCTGTGCTCCAGAGATTTGATAAGTTGTGGATCATGGAACTGCTTGGGGCTGATATTGACCGCCATCTGCATATCTTCATGCCACAGACCGCGATCGAGCATATTGCGCAGATATTCACAGGAAGTGCGAATAACCCAGAGACCGACATCGACGATCATGCCGGAGGATTCCAGCACTGGAATAAAATCGGCTGGCGTGCGCTGGGCCTGGCCGGAGTGCATCCAGCGCAACAGTACTTCGCCGCCAACCACTTCACCACTGTTGGTCGATACTTGCGGCTGCACATAGAGATCAAACTCCTGATTGGCCACTGCTTTGCGCAGACTGGATTGCATATTGATGCGCTGCCGCGCGCGACGGGTGATCTGCGAATCAAACAGCACCACGGTATCGCGGCCGCGGCGCTTGGCTTCAAACATAGCGCTTTCAGCCTGTTGCACTGCTTCCTCGGCGTCGGCAATTGCCTCGGGTGAGGCGTAGTAAAGACCGGCGTAGAGGACGCTGACACCCACACTGGCGGTTACGCTAACCTCACCGCTGTCAGTAAAAAAGGGTCGCGTCAGCACACAGCGAATTTCATTGGCAATTGCCAAACTCACTTCGCGGGCCTGCTCGGCGCTCTCGGCAATATTTTTGATCAACACCAGAAACGAGTCTCCGGCAACCTGCTCCACTTCCATGCTGTCGGTGCAGATACCTTTTATGGTCTCGGCGGCACGGTCGAGAATCTGGTTGCCGACACTCTTACCAAGGGATTCATTGATCGAGTTAAAGTGGTCGAGATCGATCAGCAACAGCGCGCCACAGGCGGTGTCGCTCTGGGGATTGTCGAGATAGTCGCTGATGCTTTTAATCAACCGCAAACTGACCGGCAGACCGGAGAGGGTTTCATATAGCTCGCTGTCGGTCTGCGCTGCGCTTTTCTGCTGCGCGCTGGTTTTAGCCGGTGTCGAGGTTTTATCTCTGATTGGCGCTGGCTGGTGCTCTTTGGACTGGTGCTCTTTGGGCTGGTGTTGTTTGGAAAGGTCCTGGTCTTGCTGCTCTTGGCCCGCATCGGATTGTGTCGGCTCGCCAACCGGAACG
>JALRJD010000336.1 GCA_023255165.1 Porticoccaceae bacterium
ATCTACAAAGAAGCCAAGATCAAGTAACGGGTTTCCAGCTTGTCGAAAATCCTGCCGCGAGGCGGGATTTTTTTTGCCTCGAATTTTGCTCCGGCTTTGGTTCTTGCTCGCTTTGCAATTGGCCGTGCATGTGACTGGGCATCCGGTTGGGCATGTGCCGGATTTTTAGGCGGGCATAAAAAAACCCCGACGGTTAAGTCGGGGTTTTCATCAATTACCGATTTTGCCTTGCGGCAGCATCAGAAATTAGTCGGCAACTACGTTCTCAGCTTGAGCGCCTTTCTGACCTTGAGTAACTTCCATAGTTACTGACTGGCCTTCTTTCAAAGATTTGAAACCATCAGCCTGGATAGCACTGTGGTGAACAAATACGTCACCGCCGCCTTCCTGCTCGATAAAACCAAAACCTTTACTGTCGTTGAACCACTTTACAGTGCCAGAAACTCTCTCCGACATAACTAACCTCACTTATTAAAAAATATACCGTTTAAGGCGTTTAAAATATATCCAGCCTCGTTACGGGGCTAGCCTACACCTTTATACTAGATCTGATTTCGCTTTACGCAATACCAGATGTGGCACAAAGGCATTACTGTTTCAACTGACACTAAAAGTGCAAACCGTCGATTCAGACCGCGCAGTGTATTGGGTTTTTTCAGGTTTGGCTAATTTTTGCGCGATATTTGATCAAATAAACCGGGGTTTTGGCTGTTTTTTGATCAAATATCGCTGTTTTTCCGTATTCGGCTTCGCCGCGAAGGTTTAACCGTGATTTTCTGCATTTTGGGCGTGGCGTTTACGCCAATCGACAAAAGCGGCTTTTGAGTCGAAAACACCGCAATAACCAACCATGAGCTTGCCTTGTCGCCGCTGTGTTACTATTTCCCGCGGTGTCGGCCAGAGCCATATCTCGCACAAATAATTTGCTAAAACCGTTTTGAATAGGACCACTCCGGATGTTGCCAGACCACATTCTCAATCAGCTTGTCTCCATTGTTGGCGAGTCGCGGCTGTTGCTCGACGCCGATGATCTGCAACATTTTGGTATCGATCGCACCACTGAATGGCAGGCGGCGCCATCCGCGGTGGTTTTGCCGGAGACAGTGCAGGAGGTGCAGTCGATTGTGCGGTTGGCCAATCAGCATAATCTGGCGATTGTACCCTCAGGTGGCAGAACCGGCCTCAGTGGCGGCGCCGTGGCAACGGATGGTGAGCTGGTGGTTGCCCTCGATCGGCTTAACAAGATTATCGATTTCAATCCGCTGGATCGCAGCCTGACGGTTGGCGCCGGCACCATCACCGCGCAACTGCAGCAGTTTGCCGAACAGCAGGGTCTGTTCTACCCGGTGGATTTTGCCTCCTCAGGTTCCAGCCAGATTGGGGGCAATATCGCCACCAATGCCGGCGGTATAAAAGTGATCAAATACGGCATGACGCGCAACTGGGTGATTGGCCTAAAGGTTGTGACCGGCACTGGTGAGATTCTCGAACTCAACAAAGGGCTGGCAAAAAACAATACCGGTTACGATCTGCGGCACCTGTTTATCGGCTCCGAGGGAACCCTGGGGTTAATCTGCGAGGCCACCGTTCAGCTAATCCAGCCGCCGCCAGAGTCGACGGTGATGGTGCTGGGGGTCAACGATTTCGCCACGATTATGGATGTGTTGAAGTGCTTCTCCAGCGGCCTCGATCTCAGTGCCTTTGAATTTTTCTCGCAATCGGCTCTGGAAAAGGTGGTTGCCTACCGCGGCCATGCGACACCGTTTCAAACTTCGGCGCCATTTTATGCGCTGCTTGAGTTTGCCTCGGCGGATCAGGGGGCGATCGATCAGGCCATGCAACTGTTTGAGCACTGTACTGAACAGGGCTGGGTGCTCGATGCGGTGATTAGCCAGAGCCTGACCCAGGCAAAGAATCTGTGGAAGTTGCGCGAGGATATCTCTGAAACCCTGTGGCAATGGCAACCCTACAAAAACGATATCTCGGTGCGCGTCTCGCGCATGCCTGACTTTATTCGTGAGGTGGATCAGCTGGTGGCCCAGAGCTACCCGGATTTCGAAGTGGTTTGGTACGGCCATATTGGCGATGGCAATCTGCACCTGAATATTCTTAAACCGGAGGGATTTCCGGTAGACCAGTTTCACGCTAACTGTGTTAATGTCAGCGCTGAAATGGGCCAGCTGCTGGCTGACTATGAAGGCAGTGTCTCCGCCGAGCACGGCGTCGGATTGTTGAAGAAAGAGTATCTGCACTACTCCAGATCGGCGGCGGAAATCGATATGATGCGCAGTATCAAGCGCGTCTTCGATCCAAACCATATTATGAATCCGGGCAAGGTCTTTGACTGAGCGCATAATCTGGAAAGATAACACTTAAAACAAACCCCGAAAGAAAAAACCATGACAACAAATGACCACATAGACGACGCCGATTTTTTCGACCCTGCTGATGCCGAGCGCAAGAATCTCGCTTTCCTGGTTTATATTTTGCAGGGCTTTGGTTTTGTCACTGGCGGCCTCGCCTGGATTGCCGCGATGATGGTAAATTACATCAAGTTTGACTCTGTCCGTGGCACCTGGCTGGAGAGCCATTTTCGCTGGCAGCTCAACACCTTCTGGTACGGTTTGCTGTGGTGGGTGATCGGCTTTATCTCTTGGTTGTTGCTGCTTGGCTGGCTGGTCTGGGGCGTGCTGACACTCTGGGCGATCTACCGCGTAGTGCGGGGTGCCCTGCTGCTCAACGATGGCAGGCCAATCATATTCTGATGTGGCCGACCCGCTAACAATAGGAAAATCCCATGCTTCGCTATGCCCATCCGATGGCTCGCTATGTCCATATTGTCGATGGAGCGCAATCCAGTCTGACGCCCGGCAAGATCGTCTGCGTCGGTCGCAACTATGCCGAACACGCCAAAGAGCTAAACAACCCGATTCCCGCCGAACCGGTGCTGTTTATCAAGCCGAGCACAGCCTTGATCAGGCTTGAAGAGCCGGTTGCCATACCCACCGAGCACGGCGACTGCCACTTTGAAACCGAAATGGCGATTCTTATCGGTCAACCACTCACCGACTGTTCAGAACAGCAAGCGGCCGAGGCTATTACCGGACTTGGTGTTGCACTGGACCTGACATTGCGCGATTTGCAGAATCAGTTAAAAGAGAAAAGTTTGCCCTGGGAAAAAGCCAAAGCCTTTGATGGCGCCTGTCCGATCTCTGGATTCGTTGCCCCCCCCGCTGCTGCCGAGCTGCAGAACCAGCGGATTCAGCTGCGTCAAAATGGCGAGCTGAAACAGGACGGCAACAGCGCCGATATGTTGACCCCGGTATTGCCGCTGCTGGTTTATATCAGTCAATTTTTCACGTTGCTGCCGGGCGATGTGGTGCTAACAGGCACTCCCGCCGGAGTTGGACCGCTGGCGGTGGGCGACAGGTTACAGGTAACCCTTTCGAACCATATCGATATTGCCACCAGTATTGTGTCGAGACGTTGAGATGAGTTTGCAGCCGGGCGTTTACAAACACTTTAAAGGTAACCTCTACCAAGTGATCGGCGTGGCCCGTCACAGTGAGTCGGAGGAGCAGCTGGTGGTCTACAAAACCCTCTATGGCGATCACAGTCTCTGGGTGCGGCCGCTGGGCATGTTTACCGAGACGGTCGAATGCGATGGTCGGCAGGTCGCCCGGTTTGAATTTATCGAAACCGTCAGCTAAAGCCATGTTGCAGATCACTTCCACAGTGTCGATTCCCGACAGCGAGATTGAGCTGTCGGCGGTGCGTGCCCAGGGGCCGGGCGGGCAAAATGTCAATAAAGTCTCATCGGCGATTCATCTGCGCTTTGATATTGTCGCCTCCTCACTGCCCGAGCAGTACAAACAGCGACTGTTAAATCTCAACGATCAGCGCATCTCAAAAGAGGGTGTGGTGGTTATTAAAGCCCAGACCTCGCGACGACAGGAAGCCAACCGGGTGGAAGCGCTGGAGCGGCTGGCACAGTTGCTGCGTCAGGTCACATTTACACCCAAGGTACGCAGGCCGACCAAGCCGAGCAAAAGCTCACAGCGCAAACGCATGGACAAAAAGACCTTGCACGGAAAACAAAAAGCGCTGCGCTCAAAAATCGCTCCGGACTGAGCGCATCAGTGTAAACTCTGCGCATCTCAGCTAATGGTTGCCCCATGTCCGACGCGCAAAAACACCCCTTTGATAGGCTCAGCCCCGATCTGTTGATCGACGCGGTTGAGAGTGTCGGCTTTCTCAGCGATGGACGTCTGCTGGCGCTCAACAGCTACGAGAATCGTGTCTATCAGGTTGGCATAGACGAGCAGGCGCCGATGATTGCCAAGTTCTATCGCCCCGAGCGCTGGAGCCGCGAGCAGATTCTCGAAGAGCATGAGTTCTGCTTTCAGTTGGTTGAACAGGAGCTGCCGGTGGTTGCGCCCTGGCGCAGTGCTAATGGTGACAGCCTGCACCAGTTTGGTGGCTTCAGCTTTGCGCTCTATGAACGCAAGGGCGGCCATGCGCCGGAACTGGATAATCTCGACAACCTGTTTATTCTCGGCCGTTTGATGGGCCGCATCCATGGCGTCGGCGCCATGCAACCCTTTCAGCATCGCCCGGTGCTCGACAGTCAGAGCTTTGGCTGGGACTCATTTGAGTTGATCAGCGAGCAGTTTATCCCCGCCGAGTTGCGTGAGGCCTATGACACATTGGCTGTGCATGTGTTGAAAAAAATTGATCAGATTTTGGCCGATTACGGCCAGATTAATCTGATTCGGGTTCACGGCGACTGCCACTCAGGAAATATTCTCTGGCGCGACAACAACCCTCATTATGTGGATTTTGACGATGCACGCATGGCGCCGGCGATTCAGGATCTGTGGATGTTGCTGTCTGGCGATCGCCATGAACAAACCCTGCAAATTGCTGAGCTCGTCGAAGGTTACAGCGAGTTTTATGACTTTGATTTACGCGAGTTGAGGTTGATTGAGGTGCTGCGCACGCTGCGCATTATGAACTACAGCGCCTGGATTGCCCGGCGCTGGTCCGACCCGGCATTCCCGCGCGCCTTTTCCTGGTTTAATTCCGCGCGCTATTGGAGCGACCATATCCTTGAGTTGCGCGAGCAACTGGCGGCGCTCAATGAGCCGCCATTGGAATTGATTCGTTAGTTGAGTCTGTCAACAAGGCTACCAGCTGTAGTTGACACCAATGGTCAGCTGGCTGTCGGTGCCACGTGTGCCAATCGCCGGCTGGTTATCGTAAATCCACTCAAGCTTGAGCTCGGTAAACAGATTTTCCACAACCGGAATTTTGACTCCGAGGTCGGCACTGACTTCAGCATCGTCCATATCATTCAGGGCAATCAGAAGATCGTGGCTGTGAAACAGCTCGACATTGTTGCCGATCAGGAGTCGATAATCTGCCGCCCAACTCCAGGTAAGTCGTTGGTCCGAGGTCTGGTCGTTGAGGTCTTCGCTGATCCAGCGCAAACCGCTCTCGGCGGACAGGGCGCTGATTTTTGAATCCCAGAACTGGCGACCGAGGGCGCTGCCGACTGAGTAAAATTGATCAATCGAACGATCGTCGTTGGCTCCCCAGGCCGCGGTATTGCTCCAGAACCATTTGTCGCGGAAGAACCAGTCAAGACCATATTTCAAGTCATACTGCTGGGCTGGCTGGGCGCCATCGAGTTTGTGGTTTTCAAAGTTAATTTCGGAACCGTGGCGAAAGTCGCCATCGCGCCACTCGACCTTGCCTTCCAGATCCCAATCCTCGCGGGTGATATTGCCGCTGGAGTAACCACCGGTAAACGAAAGGGTACCTTTATAGGTGTTGCTGAACACCGGCGCGG
This sequence comes from Porticoccaceae bacterium, assembly GCA_023255165.1. Classification (GTDB taxonomy): domain Bacteria; phylum Pseudomonadota; class Gammaproteobacteria; order Pseudomonadales; family Porticoccaceae; genus HTCC2207. The sequence goes on from JALRJD010000336.1 coordinate 5,852, forward strand.
TGATCACCGCGATCGATGTGCCATTGATGGTCGCAACACGTTTTTTGTCGATCTTCAAGCTACCAAAATTGTCCGACTGCCAGACCACATGATTATCGTTTTGCGAGGTGAGTTTTCCGTGCAGCACATCGCCATTGGTCAGTGCAATTTCATCTGCGGCAGTGGCGCTGGCGACAATGACAAGCAGCAGGCCGGAGGCGCACAGAAAGAGGGATTGGAACAGGCGGCTTGCCGAAGGCATTAGTCACTCCTTGTAAATAGGGAAGCTGGTACGGTTGATTAACGCGCGGTATTTTACACAATTAAAACAGGGGATCATTAGTTCTCGAAAATAACTTTATCTTTCCGCTGGTTCATCAGTAAAATGCGCGGACCAAAGGATCACTGGCTAAACTGATTACTGGCTGAGTGTTGGTCTTGAATGTATTAATTGGATCAAAAAAGTACGGGAGAAAACGAATGAGCGAGTTTCCAGCAGAGTTAAAGTATGCCAGCAGCCACGAGTGGGCCAGATTGGAGAGCGATGGCACAGTTGTTGTCGGCATCACCGATCATGCTCAGGATGCGCTCGGCGATATCGTCTATATCGAGTTGCCTGAAGTGGGCACTGAAGTTGATGCCGGCGCAGAAGTCGCGGTGATTGAGTCGGTTAAGGCGGCGTCAGATATCTACTCGCCGGTCAGCGGTGAGGTTACCGAAATTAATCCCATGCTCGAAGATGAGCCGGAGACAGTCAACAGCTCTCCCTACGGTGATGGCTGGCTGTTCCGCGTCGCGCCGAATGATATGGCGAGCATGGCGGACCTGATGGATGCGGATACGTACGAGGCCTCGGTCGAAGATTAG
>JALRJD010000352.1 GCA_023255165.1 Porticoccaceae bacterium
CGCAGCTGAACTGCGCAACTCCCTGGCCGACATGCTGGTTGATATGGTGCCTTCCTACGCCTCGCTACTGGTTATCTACGATCCGTTTAAAACCGACCATTTCAAGGTGCGGGCAGCCCTTCGCCAGGCCTTGAAAAATCACCCCGGCCAGTCTGGAAACAGTATCGCCACGCAAACCAAGCTGGTTACCCTGCCGGTTTATTACAGCACCGAATCCGGACCCGACCTGCAGCGGCTGGCCGACAATGCCAAGCTCTCGGTTGAAGAGGTTATCGCCATTCATCAACAGACCGACTACCGTGTCTACGCCATTGGTTTTGCACCGGGATTTGCCTATCTCGGCGAAGTAGACCCACGCATTGCCGCGCCAAGACTCGCCACCCCGCGACAAAAAGTCCCCCGCGGCGCAGTTGCCATTGCCGATCGTCAGACCGCGGTCTATCCGGCGGAATCGCCTGGCGGCTGGAATCTGATCGGCCTCTGCCCACAGCGGATGTTTGATCCGGGCGCGGAGCCGAGCATGCCGGTTCAGGTCGGTGACCGCGTGCGCTTTCAGGCAATTGATAAACAAACCTATCTGGCGTTAAGCAGTCCCCCAGAACAACAGCGGTCGGAAAAACAATTGTGAATAGCGCCGCAAACACCACCATGCATCAAAGCGATAGCGGCTTTGCGGTATTACAACCGGGCATCTTTAGCCTGATCGAAGATGCTGGGCGTTTTGGCATGCATGGCTTCGGATTGACCACTGGCGGCCCTCTGGATCGCAATGCATTTCGTTGGGCCAACCGTCTCTGCGCCAACCCGCCAAACTGTGCGGCGATTGAAATTACCGTTGGTGGTCTGGTTTTACAGTCCAACGTCAACACAACCATTGCTGTGAGCGGCGCCAGCATGCCACTTACCATTAACCGTCAGCCCAAAGCGCTGTGGCGTTCACATCGAGTTATAGCGGGCGATCGCATTGAGTTGGGGTTTGCCACTGCGGGCACTCGCGCCTATCTGGCGGTGGCCGGAGGCTTCCAGATCGAAGCAATATTTAACAGCGTCGCCAGTGTGCCGCGAGAGAGTCTGGGTGGCTTGCACCGCGATGGCAGCCCATTGCGAGCGGATGATCTGCTGCCCTGCCCCGACCAAAAAGACAAATCACAATCGCCTGAGCTGAGGCTGCCGCAAAGATTGCAGCCCGATTACAGCAGTAACCGCGCACTGCTGCGGGTTATTCCCGGCTATCAGCAGGCGCTATTTAGCGACCTGCAAAAGCAGCGTTTTTTCAGCTCCGAATATCGTGTTAGCGACAGCAGTGACCGCATGGGCTACCGACTGAGCGGCGCCGCCATCGCCCCGAGCGCCGACGGCATTCTGTCCGAGGGAATCTGCCTCGGCGCTATTCAGGTGCCCGCCGATGGCCAGCCCATTGTGCTGCTCAACGATCGCCAGACAATTGGCGGCTACCCCAAGTTGGGCTCAGTGCTGTCGCTGGATATTGGCAAACTGGCGCAACTGGCGCCGGGCGGCACAGTCCGCTTTGAGGCCATCAGCATCGAGCAGGCCCACAATCAACTGCTGCTCGATCAGCAGTTTTTCAATAAAACTGAGCTTGAGATAATGGCCAACAGTGATGGGCTCTCGAGATGAGCTCTCGTGATGGACTCTCGTGAAGGAATCTGATGACCGACTTTCTGCTTAGCACCCGGATTGAAAATCTGCTGGTGGCCCGCAACCCGCGCGGTATGCAGACCCTGCAGGCGGCTCTCGAGCCAGGCTACTATTTGCGCGCGGCGCAACTACTGCAGGCGGCCCGCGGGTATGTGCTGATCGGCACCGGATTCCCCGTCGCTAATACCTTCGAAACCGATGGGCCGTTGGGCGCCATCGCTCTCTACCGCGCAATGGAAACCCTCGGCGCCAAGCCAGTTCTGGTCTGTGGCGCACCGCTCGCCGACGCCATTGCCAACGATTTTCGCGTGCATAAAATCACTATTGGCGCGCCCGAGATCAGTGCCCGTGAAGCGCAAATTG
>JALRJD010000301.1 GCA_023255165.1 Porticoccaceae bacterium
ACGGTGGGCCGTGATGCGGTTGCACCGACGATAGGCCGTGATGGATAAATCCTAACAGCCTTAGGGCCGTGATGGATAAATCCTAACAGCCTTAGGGCCGTGATGGATAAATCCTAACAGCCTTAGGGCCGTGATGGATAAATCCTAACAGCCTTAGGGCCGTGATGGATTGATGCAAACAACCCAGAGGTTGTTTGCACCCCTTCGGGGCGCCTGCGGCGTCCAAACTCGTCCGTAGGCCGAGCTTGTCGAACGGTGGTTCTTTCCATACGAACCAACGGACAAATAAAAATGCCACCCGATGGGTGGCTTTTTTATTTGTTTGGTGGGCCGTGATGGATTCGAACCATCGACCAATTGGTTAAAAGCCAACTGCTCTACCGCTGAGCTAACGGCCCTCAGAAGAGGTGCGTATCATACTGACCAGAGGTGAAATTTCAAGCGTTATTTTGATATCTGGTGGGGTCGCTGATAGCGGCCTGCTCAAAGCCCTGCCGACGCAATCTGCAGCTTTCACATCTGCCGCAAGCTTCACCTTCAAGACTTGCCTGATAGCATGAAACTGTCTGGCTGTAATCCACTCCCAGCTGCAGCCCGGCCTGAATGATCTGCGCTTTCGACATATCAATCAGAGGTGCGTGAATGGTGAGCTTTTGGCCTTCAACGGCGGCTTTTGTTGCCAGATTGGCGAGGCGTTCAAAGGCACTGATATAGTCGGGCCGACAATCCGGATAACCGGAGAAGTCGACGGCATTGACGCCAAGAAAAATATCGTTGGCGCCCAGCACTTCCGCCCAGCCCAGTGCGATGGACAGAAACACGGTGTTGCGTGCGGGAACATAGGTAACAGGAATGCCACTGGTTTCGGATTCGGGCACATCGATACTGGTATCTGTGAGTGCCGAGCCACCAATGCTGCCGAGATCCAGAACGACCACTTTGTGCTCTTGCACGGCCATCAATTCCGACACTCGCTGCGCGGCGACAAGCTCTGAGCGATGGCGCTGACCATAATCGAAACTCAATGTGTAACAGTCGTAGCCCTGACTCCTGGCCATTGCCACCACGGTGGTTGAGTCGAGTCCGCCCGATACGAGGATTACTGCTTTTTTTGACATATTGTGTAGATTAACCTGTGTTCGCTGTTTGCTCTTTAATGCCCGGGTTTGTCGCCCCAGATATATTTGTGGGTCTGCAGCTGCATGCGCACTTTTAGTTTGTCCTGCAAGATCCATTCAGCGAGCTGTGCCGGCGACAGTTGCCCCTGGCTTGGAGAAAACAGTACTTCCGAGACTTTCTCTCGCAGGCTGAGCTCATCCACTTTCATGCAGCTCCAGTCGTAATCCTGACGATCGCAGATAACAAATTTCACTTCATCATGAGCCTGCAGATGCTCAATGTTGCTGTACAGATTGCGCGACACTTCACCTGAGCCCGGGGTTTTCAGATCCAGAATTTTCACCACACGATGATCGACCTCTTCCACCGGCATGGCGCCACTGGTCTCGAGAGAGACACAATAACCCAGGTCACACAGCCTTTTTAGCAGCTCAATGCTCTGAGGTTGCGCCAATGGTTCTCCGCCGGTGACCGTTACATGGCTGGCGCCATACTCGGCCACCTTGTCGAGAATCTGGTTAAGTGTCCATTTGCTGCCACCCTCAAAGGCGTAGGCCGTGTCGCAGTAACCGCAGCGCAGCGGGCAACCGGTGAGGCGCACAAACACGGTGGGCAGACCAACGGTGCTGGTCTCGCCCTGCAGGGAATGAAATATCTCGGTGATACGCAGTGCGGTTTCAGACATGTAATTATTTTTCTGGTTGGCTAACGCGGCCTGTTCGGCCCGACATTAGAAGTTATTTTTTAAATAGCTCTGCGCTTTACTGGCAGCTCCGCCGGTGCCCTTCGCAGCTCTCTCAAGCAATTCGCGGGCGCGCTCATTTTCGCCCAACTGATGATAGATCTTGCCCAGTTTAAAGGTGGCGTCGAGTGCCTTGCTGTGAGTTGGATGTTGCTCAACCACCAGGGTAAATGCCTGACGGGCCATTTCATCCTGACCCTGCAGTAGATAAATCTCACCGAGCCAGTAGTAGGCGTTGGCGATGTAGGGGCTGTTGGGATAGTCGATCACATGCTGTTTAAATGCCAGCGCAGCGGCATTGATATCACGCTGCTTAAGCAGCAGATTGGAGGCCTGGGCGTAGCTCTGGGCAATTTCCTCTGCGTTGGATGCCGGCACGGCTGGAGAATCTTGAGCTGCCGCATCTCCCTCTTGCAGGGCATTTGCCTGCGCATCAGTCGCCTGAAGATCATCCGACTGCGCGCCAAAGTCGGCGGGCGCCTTGCCCGACTGCACTGCACTGAGCCGGCGATCGAGGTCGAGATAGTCGTCCATCTGGCGCTGCTTGACACGCTGCAATTCGTAGCTCAATTCTTCAACCAGTCCGCGTAATTCGCGCACCTCTTCCTGCAGCATTTGCGACTGATAATAACTGTCGCCAACCGCGGCGGCAGGCCGGGCACTTTGTACCGAAACCGGCTTCTGAGCTTGCTGCTGGGTCGTCGCAGCCGGGGCACTGAGATCCACCACCGGTACGGCCTGGGCGACAACATTGCCAGACAGGGTCTGCAGGGCGAGAGAGAAAACAATCAGAGAGCGAGTACGCGCGCTATTGGAACATTTCATGGTCAGTGCAAGAAGTCCTGTGTAGTGCAGATAGACAAACGGCCAGAGTATGTTTCAACCCCGGCCGCACGTTGGTTACATCTGGCGAGTCTAATCCAGCTAGCTCAACCAGTCATCCAAATGGATGTTACTCAAATGGATATTACTTAAGTTCAACCCGACGATTCAAGGCCCAGGCATCTTCGTTGCTGCCATAAGCGGCCGCACGCTCTTCGCCATAGCTGATCACTTCAATCAAACCAGGCGAAACGCCCTGAAGCACCAGAAACTCTTTAACCGCATTGGCGCGTCGCTCACCCAAAGCCATGTTGTACTCTCTGGTGCCGCGCTCATCGGCGTGACCTTCAAGACGGATATTACGTGGGTTGGCCTGCAGCGATGCGGCGTGCTCGAGCAGCGCGGCGCGCGACTCGGGCTTGAGCAGTGCCTTGTCAAAATCGAAATAGAAAACGGTGTCTGCAGTCACTGATTCGACTGTCGAATCATCAATCGCCGAGGTATCAACCTGGCCAGTTTGTACAGATGTGTCTTCAATGTCAGTGGAAGTCTGCTGATCTTCCGCCGGATTGGTGCTACAACCTGTTAAAAGCACAGCCAAAAATAATGCACTAAGACCAGATTTGATAAATGATACTTTCATTTTGAAACTCCTGTTGAGCAAAGACAAAAATTACTTTTTACTTTTAAAACAATACATTAAAACAACAAATTAATGCGATTCCTAACGCAAAAATGGCGACCATGCTGGCTCTCTTACATCGCCGCTGCTGGATGGCAGCACGTATCGAATTCCGGCGTCCAATGATACAGCAGCCAGAACCCCTCGGTCACCCTGTTTCGTTGCATACATAAGCATAGCGCCATTTGGCGAAACTGTCGGAGATTCGTCGAGGCGTGTCTCTGTGAGCACAATCATCCTGCCGGTTTTAAGATCAAACGAGGCAATGTGAAAGGTGTCTGTCTGCCGGTGAACCATCGCTAGGGTCCGGCCGTCTGGCGCCAGACTTGGGCGAGCGTTGTAGTTGCCGCTGAACGTGAGGCGCTCGGTGGCTTTGGTAGCAATATTTAATTTGTAAATCTGAGGGGTGCCGCCACGATCCGAGGTAAACAGCAAATGTTTGCCGTCGGGCATCCAGGTAGGCTCGGTATCAATGGCAAAATGGCGGGTGAGGCGTGAGAATTTGCCAGTCTGCAAATCGAGCAGATAGATTTCCGGGTTGCCATCTTTGGACAGCACCAGCGCCATCTTGCCACCATCCGGAGACCAGGCTGGTGCCCCGTTAAGACCAGTAAAATTGGTCAGCTGCTGGCGTTGCGCAGTAACCAGATTTTGGCGGAAGATCGCCGGCCGACCAGTTTCAAAAGAGACATAGGCCAGCTCTTTGCCGTCGCTCGACCAGTTCGGAGACATAATCGGCTCCCGCGACTCGAGCACCAGCTTTTCGCGGGCGCCATCAGCATCGGCGACATTCAGTCTGTAGGTATATTGCTTGCCAACTCTGGTGGCGGTGACATACGCGAGACGGGTGGAAAAGGCACCGCGAATACCGGTGATCTCTTCATAGACCTTGTCGCTGATCAGGTGCGCCAGATCGCGCATCTGATTGAGGGTGCCGCTGACTTTGTGGGTCATCACTGTTTTCTGACCGGTGACATTTAACAGGCTGAACTCCACCTGATAGCGGCCCGTGTCTATAGGACGCATATTCCCAGCGACCAGATACTCGGCACCGAGAAGCCGCCAATCGCGATAGTAGACATCCGCTGCGCGACCCGGAAAGGCGAGCATATCGCGGCGCTCAATGGTCTCAAACAGTCCGCTGCGACGCAGATCCGCCTCGACAATGGCACTGATATCCTCGGCTGCGCGAACACTACCCATCGCGATAGGTGAGATCGCAATTCGGGTTGGTTTGTCATTGCCTTTGGTCACCCGGATCACCAGCTCGCTGTAACCGGGAGAGGCCAATGTCATCAACAGCAGCGCCAACAGCATCTGCACGACCGAGCGTTTCACGAGTTTACCTGTCATTGTTTCACAACCTTATAATCTGAGATCTTCAGGACTAAACGCCACATCCACCTGGCGAAATTTGCGTTCAAACAGCGCCGGGTCCATACCCTGCAATTCGGCAAACTGCTCCACTTTCAACGCCGCCTGCTCCACCGAGCGATCAAACGCACTGTCACCACTGGAGGTCAGTATAGTCACTCCGACAACACGTCCGGTCGGAACCAGACGAATGCGGATCAATGTTTCCATGCCCAATCGTGCGCTCGGCGGGCGGCTCCAGTTCTCCGACAGGCGTTGTTGAATCAACTGCCGGTAGCTATTGGCCATGCGCTCATCTTCCTGAGCATTGATCTGCGCCTGCTCGGCCGCAAGCTGTTCCGCGAACTCCGATTCGATGCGCTTGCGCTCAGCTTCTTGTTCATCGCGCCGCCGCTGCTCTTCGGCCAGACGTTTTTTCTCGTCCAGCTCCTGCTGACGCTTTTTCTCCAGCGCTTTTTTATCCGCCGCCAGCTTTTGTTGACGTTTCTTTTCCGCGCGCAGCTTCTCTTCGCGCTTGCGCCTGGCCTCATCCACTTTTGCTTTCTGAGGTATCGGCTTGGCTTTGGGTTGGGCGGTTTTCTTTGGCGCCAGCTCCACCAACTTGGCTTCAATATACTGTGGCTGCATCATCACTTTGGTGGTCTCCGGGTGCCAACCAACAAACAGCAGCACCAGCAAACCCAAGTGCAGCGCCAGACTGACCAGAATTGCCACGGAGTAACTGAGGAAACTACCCATAACAGCTTGCCATATCAGTTCTGTGGCGGCTCTGTGACCAGCCCCACCGATGATGCTCCTGCGGCCTGCAGCTCGCTCATCAAATTGACCACCACGCCGTAATCCACCCTGCTATCGCCCCAGACCAAAACCGGAATCTTGGGTGACTGGTGAAGTATTTTGCTTAGCCGATCCTTGATCACGCCCAAGCTTTCGGCCTGGTTTTCGCCCTTTACATCAATCCAGTAACTGCCATCCGCTTTGATCGAAACAATAAAGGGTTCCTGATCCTTGGTGTCCATGGGTGCCGAATTGGCTTCGGGTAGCTCCACCTTGACGCCTTGCATCAGCAGAGGCGCGGTAATCATAAACACCACCAGTAACACCAGGGTCACGTCGATATAGGGAACAACGTTTATCTCGGCCACCAGTTTTCGTTTGGTTCGTTTGGTTTTCACTTGTTAGCCTTCAATTGATCATGCCTGTTTCCATCATCCAACCGCCTCTTCCCACAACACAACCGCCTCTTCCAAAAACACAACCGACGGGTTAATGGGCATGAACCTGGCGGTGCAAAATGCTGGAGAATTCTTCGGCAAAGGTTTCATAACTGCTGTTGATCGACTCCACCATGGCCGCATAGCGGTTGTAGGCAATCACCGCTGGAATCGCGGCAAACAATCCCATAGCCGTAGCGATCAACGCCTCGGAGATACCAGGCGCCACAGTGGCCAGCGTGGCCTGCTGCACCATCGCCAAACCTCGGAAGGAGTTCATAATGCCCCACACGGTGCCAAACAGGCCGATATAGGGGCTCACCGACGCCACACTGGCAAGAAACGGCAAGCTGATATTGAGCTTTTCATCTTCCCGCGACAACGCCACACGCATCGCCCGATCGGTGCCTTCCATTACCGCTTCCGGATCGGCTTTATCGGTTTGTACCAACCGGTTAAACTCGCGAAAGCCGGCGCGAAAAACATTTTCGATGCCGTCGCTGCCACCATCTTCCTTGGCGCGCTGGGTCAGGTCGCGGTAGAGACTGTTGAGATCAACACCGGACCAAAAGGCATCTTCAAATTCGCGAAAGCCGCGCTGGGCGGCGCCGAGAAATATACCGCGCTGCACAATCATCACCCAGGAAATTGCCGAGGCAATAAATAAAATGCCCATCACCACTTGCACCAGCACGCTGGCGTTGACGATTAACGACCATATGGATAAGTTTTCTTCTATCACCGATTTAAACTCCGTGTTTGGCTAAACTGATTTTTTAAGGCTCTCACTTAGGTGCTTGCTTTAAGCCCTTTATTGAGAGTCTCGAACATAATTTTTGGCATACCTTTGGGCCGTTTACTATCTGCATCAATACAGGCCACCTTGACCAATCCTTCGACCAGCAACTCGTCGCCGCGAAACACTTGCTGAGCCATCTCAAAAGTCGCCCTGCCCGCCTTACTGAGCACTGCGGTAACCTCTATCTGATCATCGAGCACAGCTGGCTTGTGATACTTCAATGCCACTTCGTGCACCACAAACTGCATGCCATCAAACAGTGCCGGTTTATCAAAGCCATAACTGCGCATCAACTCGGTGCGGGCGCGCTCCATAAATTTCAGGTAGTTGGCATAGAAGACAATTCCCCCGGCATCGGTGTCTTCAACATAGACTCTGATCGGCAGACGAAACACTGCGCCGGAGTTGCTCACCTCAGTCATCAAGGGCATCCAGCTGCTGTTGACGCGGCTCATCAACCAGCATGGTTTTGGGGCTTGGCAAACCAAAATATTCATAGGCCATGCGTGTCGCCATGCGTCCGCGCGAAGTGCGCATCAGATAACCCTGCTGAATCAGATAGGGCTCCAGTACATCTTCAATGGTGCCGCGCTCTTCACTGAGCGCCGCCGCCAGACTGTCGACACCGACCGGGCCGCCATCAAATTTTTCCATCAAGGTCAGCAGCAGACGGCGATCCTGATGATCAAATCCACGCTGATCCACCGCCAGCATATTCAGGGCGGCATCGGCGGTCTCGGCACTGATAGTGCCGTCGCTCTTAACCTCGGCGTAGTCGCGCACACGACGCAGCAGGCGATTGGCTATACGTGGTGTGCCGCGGGCACGGCGGGCAATCTCGTGGGCACCCGCGGCATCCACAGCCACATTGAGAATGGCTCCGGCTCGCTGAACAATGCTGGTCAGATCGGCTTCCGAATAAAACTCGAGACGCTGCACTATGCCAAAGCGATCACGTAGCGGAGAGGTCAGCAGGCCAGCTCTGGTGGTGGCGCCAACCAATGTAAATGGCGGCAGATCAAGCTTGATTGAGCGTGCAGCAGGCCCTTCGCCGATTACAATATCGAGCTGATAATCTTCCATCGCTGGATAGAGAATCTCTTCCACCACTGGACTGAGACGGTGAATCTCATCGATAAACAGCACATCGCCCGGCTCAAGGTTGGTCAGCAGCGCCGCAAGATCGCCAGCTTTCTCCAGCACCGGGCCGGAGGTGGTCTTCAGCGACACCTGCATTTCATTGGCGACAATATGAGCGAGAGTGGTTTTGCCGAGCCCGGGCGGGCCAAATACCAGCGTGTGATCCAGTGGATCGCCGCGCTTGCGCGCCGCCTGCATAAAGATACCCAGCTGCTCAACAACGACGGGCTGGCCGACATAATCTGCAAGGGTTACAGGTCTCAGTGCACGATCAAAACGCTCTTCGGCACCGGACATCTCGGGGGATATTATGCGGTCGGGTTCTATCATCGGACACCATTGTGATTTTGACCGGTAGCATACCTTGATGGTCAGGCTTTTTCACTAGCATCGGCTGAGGTTTTATCCCGCCAACGAGTGGCGCTCAGGAACCCATGCTTTTTAGCGCCAGCCGGATTAACTCACCGGCATCGCTGACATTTTCATCGGCCACGCGGCTGATAATTTTCGCCGCATCCGCGGGCTTGTAACCCAGCGCAATCAGGGCGCTCTCGGCTTCCGCGGCGATGTCCGGCTGCGACCCTCGACTGGCTTTTGCGACACCGGCTTCAGTGGTATCTATATCGCCCATTTTGTCACGCATTTCGATCAACAGCCGCTCGGCGGTCTTCTTGCCGACGCCGGGCAGTTTCACCAGTGTGGCGATATCATTATTGTGCACACAGAGGGCAAAATCGTCGGCCGACATACCAGAGAGAATCGCCAGCGCCATCTTCGGCCCCACGCCATTGACCTTGATCAGATGGCGGAACAAAGTCCGTTCCGAGAGACTGATAAAACCGTAGAGCTGCTGCACATCCTCGCGCACCACAAAATGGGTGTGCAGCGTGACCGCCTCACCAGCACCGGGAATGCCAAAAAAAGTATTTAGAGAGACCAGCACTTCATAGCCGACACCCTGAACATCGATCAAACAGTCCGGTGCCTGCTTTTCAATTACTATGCCTTTAATTCGTCCAATCATAGGGTTTGCTGATCCTGAAAAAGTCTGTGGAGCCTGAGAAGCATTTTATTTATGTCGACCGCGAGCATAACCCGACGCGCCATCAAGAGCCGCCAGCGAGCGCGATGTCTGCGCATGGCAGAGTGCAACGGCGAGCGCATCGGCAGCATCTTCCGCAGGTGCTCGCGACAGTTTTAACAGCTGCACAATCATCATCTGTACCTGGGATTTATCCGCGGCGCCGCTGCCGACCACCGACAATTTAACACTGCGCGCCGAGTACTCCCCCACCGACAGCCCGGCATTGACGCCGGCAACAATCGCCGCCCCCCGAGCCTGGCCCAGCTTCAGTGCGGAGCTGGCATTGTGGGATAAAAACACTTCCTCAACACCCATTTCTTTGGGGCCATATTGCTCAATCAACTGACTGACACCATCAAAAATAATTTTTAATCGCTCGGCAAGCGAGCCTTCCGGCAGACGAATAATGCCACTGGTGACATAGCTCACCTTGCCCGCCTCGGCGTCGACAATGCCGTAACCGGTGCGCCGCGATCCTGGATCTATGCCAATTATTCGAGTCATGATGGAGTTGCAACAGCACCGGTTGGGATTTGCCTGCGAGTGTTGCAACCCAGAGGCCGCGAGTCAACTACTCTGCACGCAGAGCGTCAATTGGTGTCAGTCTGGCCGCACGCGCCGCCGGCTGAGTGCCGGCAAGCAGGCCAATGATGATAGAGATTCCCAGCGCACCCAGCACAATGGTTGAGCTCAGTGCCACCGGCAGAGCGGGAACAAACAGATAGATGATTAACAGTAGGAAAATCACCAGCAGCACACCACAAATGCCACCAATTAGACCGAGCACCAGCGCCTCGCCGAGAAACAATAAGCGTACTGTGGAAACTGTTCCGCCCAGTGCTCGCAGCAAGCCAACCTCGCCGGTGCGCTCGGTGACCGTAATCATCAGAATGGTGGTAATGCCCACCCCGCCGACAAGCAGCGAGATGGCGCCGAGACCGGCCGCGGCAAAGGTCAGCACCGACATAATATTATCCATGGTTTCGAGCACCTGATCCTGGGTCACGATGGTGAAATCCTCAAAACCATGGTGTTCAATCAACAGGCGGCTGATGCGACTGGCCATGGCTTCGCTGGTCGATCTGGGGTTAAAAAAGATATCCACTTCCATCAGACTTTGGCGATTAAACAGCTGCAAACCTTTGCCCGCGGGAATAAAAACCATATCGTCAAGATCGGTGCCGAGAAACTCGCCCTTGGGCTCGATAACCCCCACCACGCGAAAGCGCTCTCCGCCAATGCGCACAAACTCACCCACCGGATTGACCCCGGGAAACAGTTCCTCCCGGACGGTGCTGCCGAGAACTGCCAGCGCTCGAGCACGCTGCAGATCATCCTCCGGTAAAAATTTGCCATGGGCCAATTCCAGCTTCCAGCCTTTGTCGGCCGCACCACCGACCCCGGCCACATCGGTGTAGCGCGCCCGTTGCCCGACTTTAACCTTGGCATTGCCCATCACCACCGGCACCACCTGTTCGACATTGGGCAGGTTGGCAATCATTGCGGCATCGTCCAGCGACAGGGGTCTGGTGGTGTTGAGCAAGCCGCCGACGCCAAAGGTTTCGGTCTTGCCCGGAGTGACCGCCACAATATGGCTGCCAAACTGAGTGAACTCGGTAAGCACAAACAGGCGCAAACCCTCACCCAGCGCACTGAGCAACACCATTGCCGCAATGCCTATGGAAAAGCCCACTATGGTTAGCAGCGTTCTGGTACGCTGCATCCATAGCGCCCGCAGAACCCAGCTGCCACTGTCGCGTAAATTCATCTTTGCACCCCGCTCACAGCTGTAATCCACGCAGCGCCAGCACCGGGTCAAGCGCCGCCGCACGCCTCGCCGGTATAATCGAAAACACCAGACCAGTGGCAAAGGCCATCAATACCGCAGCCGGAACCGCCCACAATGGTGGCCACAGCGGAAAGCTCGGCCACAGTCGCGCAAAAATAAATATCAGGCTAAAGGCAAAGCTGATGCCGACAACCGAACCCATCGAGATCAGCATCAGCGATTCGCCAACAAACAGCTGCTTAATCTGCCCGCTGTTGGCGCCAATCGCCTTCAACAGGCCAATCTCGGTGCGCCGCTGACTGACGGAAATCAGACTGATATTCATAATCAGAATGCCCGCCACCAGCAGACTGATGGATGAAATGGCGGTGATCGCCAGGGTCACGGCGGTAAGAATATTGTTAAAGGCCGCAAGCATTGAATCCTGGGTGATCAGGGTAATATCCTCGTCACCATCATGGCGCCGTGCCACCGTCGCCAATACCCGCCGCTGAACATTTTCGATATCCGCCGTCGGGGCAATATCCATAATCACCCGAAACAAACCCGGGGAATCAAATAACTGTTCCGCGGTGCGCACCGGAATCAACAACATGTCACGCAGATCGAGTCCAAGGGATTCACCGCGTTCTTCCAGCACCCCAATCACGCGCATGCGCCGTTCACCCACGCGCACCCATTCACCCAGTGCGCGGCGCGCGCCAAACAGCTCGCGCTTTAACTTTACCCCCAGCACACAGACCGCAAGCGCCTCGGTTCTGGAGCGAATGCCCAGTCGTTTACCGCTGCCAACATCCATTTTGCGCACATCAAAAAATTTATCGGTGCTGCCCAGTGTAATCACCTCCCGCGAGCGGCTGCCCTGGGCCACGGTGGTAGTACCGGCAATAATCGGCGCCATTGCCAACACCCCGGGAATACGTGCCAGCGCATTGGCATCTTCAAGCGTCAGATCCCGCGGCACCGAACCATAGATCGGCGGCGCACCGCCGGTGGTCTCTTTGCGGCCGGGAAGCACCACCAGCAGGCGATTGCCCAGAGCTGAAAATTCACGATCAATATAGCGCCGTGCGCCCTCGCCCAGACTGGTCAGCAAAATAACCGACGCGACTCCGATAGCAACCGCCAGCAGCAACAAAAATGTTCGCACCCTGTGGCGCAAAAATATCTGTCGGTTAAATACCAGTTGATCATGCAGTTTCATCTGAGCTCTCTTTTACCACCTTGTCGCTATCGATCATGCCATCCACCATGCGGATATGGCGCCGGGCGCGATCACCGAGATGCTGATCGTGGGTCACCATAATCAGGGTGATGCCATCGCGATTCAGTTTTTCCAGCACCTCGATCACCTCACCGCCCGAATGCGAATCAAGATTTCCGGTGGGCTCATCCGCCAACAGCAGCCTCGGTCGCATCACAATCGCCCGGGCTATGGCCACTCGCTGCAACTGCCCACCCGACAATTGATTGGGCTTATGACTGGATCGCTCGGAGAGGCCCACCAGATCCAGCACCTCGGCCACCGCACGACGACGCTGTTTGATCGACTGTTGAGCCAACATCAATGGCAGCTCGACATTTTCAAAGGCGGTAAGGCGATTGATAAGATGAAATGATTGAAAGATAAAACCGATATTTTCGCCGCGCATTGACGCGCGTTGTTCTTCGCTCAGCGTCTCTGTGGCCACCTGGTTAAACCAGTAGTGGCCGCTGTCGGGCCGATCAAGCAGGCCGATCATATTGAGCAGCGTCGACTTTCCGGAACCGGACGGGCCCATAATCGACAGGTACTCTCCGGATTCGATCCGCAAACTGATATCCCGCAGGGCACGCAGTGGCGACTCGCCCACCATGTAGGTTTTATTAATCTGCTCAAGTTTGATCACAGCGCGTCGACAACCTTAACCCTGGCGCCCTCGACAACTCCTTTGGTGCCGATATTGCCAACAATAAACTCGCCCGCTTTTAGCCCAGAGAGAATTTCGCTGAAATGCCAGTTGGCCAGCCCTATTGTCACCTCGCGCCGCTCGATAAGGTCATTGTTGAGCACAAAAACATATTTTTCATCGACCAATAAATCGGTGGGAATTCTCAACGCCTGCTGTTGCGCATCAATCACAATCTCCATATCCGCACTGTAGCCGGCAAGCAAGATCGGTATATCCTCGTTATGGGTAAACTCAGCCTCCACCTCGACGGTGCGCGCCTGCTTCTCCAGATCCAGCACATAGGTTGAAATGCGCCTGACTCGGGCCTCAAAACTGCGGTCGCGAAAAGCGTCCATGGTTATCCGCACCGGCATACCAACCGCAATCTGTGATGCATCAACTTCATCGATTGGCGCGCTGATGTAGTGGCAGTTGGCGGTGAGCAGATCGATTGCCGGAGGCGTCGGAACACCAGGCGGCGACGGCGTGGAGAACTCACCAACCTCACCGGTGACTTCCGCCACGGTGCCATCAAACGGGGCCTGTAAATAGGTTTGCGCCAGAGATGCCTCGGCGACTCTAACGCTGGCCCGCGCCTGCACGCCATTGGCTTTGGCCGCTTCACAGGCGGCGGCACTGGATTCCGAGACCGCCACAGCGCGGTCAGCCTGTTCCGATGAAACCAGTTTCTTTTCCAGCAATGATGTCAGTCTATCGGCTTCGCGACGATCCGAAGCGGCGGCAATACAGACACTCTGACGCTGCTTCTCCGCTGATCGGGCCACTGCTCTGGCCTGCTCCAGATGCGCGGTGCGATCCAGATTCCACAGCGACATCAACAACTGCCCTCGCTTAACCTGCTCGCCCTCATGAACATGCAGCTCGGCGATTTGCCCGCCGATGGGCAGCGACATCTTGGAACGCTTGCAGGCCTTGACCGTTCCCGCCCGGGTGTTGGAAACCGTCTTCTCCACCACGCCAGTTGATACTTTCACCAAATTTACGTGCGGCAATTCCGGCCTTGATAGCAGATAAATTATCACCGCAAAAATTGCCACCAGGGCAAGCCAAATCAGTCGCCGCTTCATAGATCTCCTCACACAGACAGTTATCACTGTTTATCAAAAACTATATAGATTGAATGTAGTGAAGGATTGGCGCCTGCGCCAGACAGCGGATTTGGCAATTCAAACGGGATGGCGGGAATTATTATTTAACTGACCTGAGACAACCTTCAACGCAAAAAAAAGGCCCTTTGATAACACATCAAAGGGCCTGATCCTTGCCGACAGATTTACTCGTCAGCTTTTGCCTTAGCTTTTGGGGCGGCCTTGGCTTTTGCTTTCGGAGCAGCTTTTGCTTTTGGAGCGGCCTTGGCTTTTGCCTTGGGCGCTGCTTTTGCCTTGGCTTTCGCTTTGGGAGCTGGTGCTTCTTCTGCAGCTGGTTCTTCAGTTGCTGGAGTTTCTTCCGCCGCAACCTCTTCAACCACTTCCGCCGCTGGTGCTTCTTCTGCAGGGGCCTCTTCGACTACTTCCGCCGCTGGTGCTTCTTCTACAGTAGCCTCTTCAACCACTTCCGCCGCTGGTGCTTCTTCTGCAGGAGACTCTTCGACTACTTCCGCCACGGCATCTTCAACCACTTCCGCGGCTGGCGCTTCTTCGGCTGGTGCTTCTTCAGCTACTGCAGCCTCTTCAACAATCTCTTCGGCTGGTGCTTCTACCGCTTCAGCCACTTCCTCAACCGGCTCGGCGACAGGTGCCGCAGGCGCAGCTGTTTTAATCAGGCCTTCGGCGAGCAAGATAACGATTTTGTCGTCGGCATTTACCCAGTTTTTGTCCGCATCTTTCACCGCGTAACGACCTGAGGCCTTTTGAAAAACAGTGTAGTCTTTGGTCTTTTTAATAACTTTCATCGTTCTTTCCTCTTTGTGATTACTCGTTTGAGTTTAGGGTTTCTTATTATTGTTATCGGTTACTATTTTGCCTGGAAACTGCGTTCTAGGCTTTGGGCTCCTGATTGCGCAGACGAATATTCAGCTCACGCAGCTGTGCATTGTCTACCACGCCCGGGGCATCCGTCAGCAGACAGGCTGCGGACTGGGTTTTCGGGAAGGCGATCACGTCGCGAATCGAGTCCGCACCGACCATCAACATAATCAAACGATCGAGGCCAAAGGCCAGACCACCATGAGGTGGCGCGCCGTGCTTGAGTGCGTCGAGCAGGAAGCCAAATTTTTCGCGCTGTTCATCCTGACTGATACCAAGCACATCGAACACCGCGGCCTGCATATTCTGATCGTGAATACGAATCGAACCACCGCCCAGCTCGCAACCATTAAGCACCATATCATAGGCTCGCGACAGCGCGGCGCCGGGGTTGGCCTTGAGTTCTTCCTCAGTGCAGGAAGGCGCAGTAAACGGGTGGTGCAATGGGGTGAGCCCGCCGGCATCGGTGGTTTCAAACATTGGGAAGTCGACCACCCACATTGGCGCCCAGTCACAGCTGTAGAGATTCAGGTCGGCGCCAACTTTGCAGCGCAGTGCGCCCAGCGCTTCCGAGACAATCTGCGACTTGTCAGCACCAAAGAAGACAATATCGCCATTCCTGGCATCCAGTCGCTGCATCACATTCATGGTCACTTCATCACCAAGGAACTTGATAATTGGTGACTGCAGTCCTTCTATACCAGTCTCTATGGCATTGACCTTAATCCAGGCCAGACCTTTGGCACCATAAATACTGACAAATTTGGTGTAGTCGTCGATCTGCTTGCGCGAGATCTCAGCGCCACCGGGAACCTTGAGTGCTGTGACACGACAGGCGGGATCATTGGCCGGGCCGGCAAACACTTTAAACTCAATGTCTTTAAGCAGATCCTTGATCTCCACCAGCTCCAGTGGAATGCGCAGATCCGGTTTATCGGAACCGTATTTATCCATAGCATCGGCATAGGTCATGCGCGGAAAGGCGTCAAAGTTCACACCCATATGCTCGGAGAAAATGCCACGAATCATGGTTTCGGTGGTCGACATAATGTCCTCTTCGTCGATAAAAGAGGCTTCTATATCAATCTGGGTAAACTCAGGCTGACGATCGGCACGCAGATCCTCATCGCGGAAACACTTTGCAATCTGGTAGTAGCGATCAAAACCGGCCACCATCAACAACTGCTTAAACAGCTGCGGAGACTGCGGCATGGCAAAAAACTGGCCAGGATGGGTGCGTGAAGGGATCAGATAATCACGCGCACCTTCGGGGGTCGCCCTGGTCATAATCGGGGTTTCAATATCGAGAAAGCCCTGATCGACAAGATAGTTGCGAATAGATGAGGTTATCTTGGAGCGGAAACGCAGGCTGTTTTGCATCGCCGTGCGACGCAAATCCATATAGCGATATTTAAGTCTGACATCTTCGCCAACAGTGACATGATCATCCAACTGAAACGGTGGGGTCACCGCTGTATTCAGAATTTCCAGGGCGGTGCCGTAGACTTCAATCTCGCCAGTGGCCATATTCGGGTTTACCGTGGCTTCACTGCGCGCACGCACCACACCGGTTACCTTGAGAACATATTCAGAGCGAACCCTGTCCGCCTGCTGGAAAAACTCGCCAGCATCGGGATCGAAAACAACTTGCACAATCCCTTCGCGATCACGCAGATCGACAAAGATAACGCCTCCGTGATCACGGCGACGATCGACCCAGCCACAAAGCGTTACTTGCTGATCAATATGTTGACTTGTGACTAATCCACAATAGTTAGATCGATACATCTGTTGTCTATCCCTACTCTAATTTGGTTGAGGTTTTGCTTGTGCGTTTTTATTTAAGATGTGCTGGCATCTGAGCTGGCTGCCGGTTTCGCCGCACCGCTCTCGGTAAGGTTCTTTTTGCTGCCGGTTTTAAAGTCAGTTTCATACCAGCCACTGCCGCTTAATCTAAACCCTGAGGCCGACAGTTGCTTTTGCAATTGCGGCTGGTCACAGGCCGGACAATCGACCAGTTTGTCATCGCTGATTTTTTGCATCGCTTCAAGTTCATGGCCACAGGCCTTACAACGGTACTCATAGATGGGCATAGGGTTAATTCCTGATACAACTTTTTATCACTGATGGGCGCCAGCGGGGCCCGGTTAATCTGCATTTCAAGTGCGACGATGCATCAGGTGATACCAGCTTTGCCTACCGCCGCGACTAAAAAAGCGGGGCATTATACCCCAGCACCCCCGCTTGTAGAATGCCCGCAAACCCCGACATCCGGCCGAAATTTAAAAAAACCGGCAAATCGGCGACTTAAAACATTGCCATTCTTGGCATATCGAGAAAACAGCGGCTATAAATAATTGCGAGGCCCTGCTGGCGGTTCCTCGCAGCAGGGATGGTTTAACGTTTTATTCATAAAGGAAAGTATGATGGCTGTTAAGAAAGGATCTGCGAAAGCAACCTCAACTGCAAAGAAGGCAAAATCATCTGCCAGTCAAAAGACAATCTCCGCTGCCAAAAAAACCAACACAGCCAAAAAAGCTGCGGTTAAAAAAGCACCGGTCAAATCAAAAGTAACCAGAAAGGCCCCCGCCCGCAAAGCTGTTGCAAAACCAAAAGCGGCTGCAAAACCAAAAGTCACTGCGGTGCGCGAACGCTACAGCAAGACTCAAATCATCAGCGAATTGGCTGCCAACTCAAAGCTGACCCGCAAGCAGGTCAATACGGTTTTGAGTGAACTGGCAACCCTGATTGAGCGCCATGTTAAAAAGCACTCGGTAGGTGAGTTTGTGTTGGCCGGGCTGGTGAAGATTCACACTGTTAAGCGTCCGGCGAAAAAAGCCTATAAAGGTATCAACCCGTTTACCGGGCAGGAAACCCTGTTCAAGGCGCGTCCGGCGTCGGTGGCGGTAAAAGTGCATGCGTTAAAAGGGCTAAAGGATATGGCGCAGTAGTCGCGCCATATGTCCGCTATGATAAGCCAGTTATGATATGCCCGCTGTAAAGAACTGGTAAAAAATACCGCTGATAAGAAGCTAAACCACCAGGCCAAGCGGCGTTAGTGCATCGGAAATACGGGTTGCTGTCTGGACCAGCAACTCTTCCGAGTAGGCCGCCGCGGCAACCGCACCCCAAACCGGTCCCGGCCAGGCCGGATCATTTTTAAAGCGCGCAACATGATGCATATGCAGTTGCGGAACCATATTACCAATCGTCGCCACATTGATTTTATCCGCGGCAAACAATGTCGCCATTGTCTCCGCCAGCAGACAGGACTCATCCAGCAGTTGTCTGCGATCGGCATGCTCCAATTGATAAATTTCGGTTATCGCCTCACGCCGCGGCACCAAAATACACCAGGGGTAATTGGCATCTTTACTCAGCAACAGCAGGCTGAGAGGAAAGCAGCCCAGCAGTTGTGTGTCAGCTTGCAATCGGGGATCTAATTGAAACATTTTGTCCTCATCTCTGCTTATGGCTGTACCGCGACAGCCGCGCACCGTAAAATAGCCGGCCAATTCAACCGACCAGCAGTGTAAGAGAAACCATGCGCGCCAGCCAATATTTGAT
>JALRJD010000048.1 GCA_023255165.1 Porticoccaceae bacterium
ACCTGCGACCAATTGATTAAAAGTCAACTGCTCTACCAACTGAGCTAAGGGTCCATGGTGGGGAAGGATGGATTTGCACCAACTCACCGATAAAAGAACGGTTTTACAGACCGCCGCGACTCTCTAACTTCGCCGCTTCCCCTTGGTTGCTGTGGGTAGGATTGAACTACCGACCTATCCCTTATCAGGGGATTGCTCTACCACTGAGCTACACAGCATTAAACTTGGCACCGGTCCAGGGAATCGAACCGACGATCGCGGAGTTGCAGTCCACTGCATTACCACTTTGCTACGGCGCCTGTAAACTTTTCACTTTCAATTCTGGTCGTCGGTATCCGATCCGACAGTCGGAAGAATCTTAACAGCCTCTGGGCTGTTAAGCCCCTTCGGGCTTCGCTACGCTCGTTGCTAATTGCTTCGCAATTGGTCGAACCGATATCGCGGGGCTCTCGTCAAACTGGAGTCCACTGCATTACCACTTTGCTACGGCGCCTGTAAAACTTTCTGAACTTACTCTCGGGCTTCGCCACTACAGCTCTGCTTAAGAGGCCGCTATTCTAGGGATTACCCGTAATAAATCAACTTATAATCGCACTGCTATGGATTGTTGTCTCCGGTGGTGCTCAATTGCGGCCAAGCGGCTCGCAGATAATAGAACATCGACCACAGAGTGAGGGCAGCGGCGATATAAATGGCGACAAAGCCAATCATGGTAAGCAGTTCGTTCTCTGGTTTAGCGGCAAGCAGAACGGCGATAGCGACCATCTGTACCCAGGTTTTAATTTTGCCGATCATGGCGACAGCCACGGCGCTGTGATAACCCATTGCGGCCATCCACTCGCGAAGCGCGCTGATAACAATTTCGCGGCCAATAATAATAATCGAGGGGATCGCAAACCAGGGTGTCGCGTGCACTTCAAGCAGCATAATCATGGCGGCAACCACGATCAGTTTATCGGCAACCGGGTCGAGGAATGCGCCAAACGGGGTGACCTTGTTGTATTTGCGGGCGATATAGCCATCGACCCAGTCGGTGGCGGCGGCGGCGCCAAAAATGGCGGCGGCGACCAGGTTGTGCCATTCCCACGAGGTGTAATAGACGGCAATAAACACCGGGATCAACGCGATGCGTAATAGCGTGAGGATGTTAGGCAGGTTCCACATTTAATAATCTTCTGTTTTCGATGGCTGGTGCACGTCTGTTTGCAGCGACGCTAGACGTTACTCATTGTACAGCGCGCTGTAAATAGCATCAGCAACCTTTTTATTGATATTCGGTACTTTCATCAAATCGGCTACGCTGGCTTTCTGCACTTCGCGTATTCCACCAAAGTGTTTGAGTATATCCCGCCGTCTCGATGGCCCAACGCCCGGGATTCCCTCCAGCGGCGAGGTGCGGCGTTTCTTATCCCGCCGCTGCTTGTGGCCAGTGATTGCAAAGCGGTGGGCCTCGTCGCGAATCTGCTGAATCAGGTGCAGCGCCGCCTGCTGGGGCCGGGCAATCACGCGGTTGTTCTGGTCGGCAAGAATCAATGTTTCCAGTCCCGGCTTGCGCGTGGTGCCCTTGGCGACACCCAGTATCATCACCCCCACCACGCCGAGATCGGTCAGCACTTCTTTGGCGATACCTATCTGCCCCTTGCCGCCATCAATCAGCAAAATATCCGGCAACTTGCCCTCGCCTTTCATCAATCTGGTGTAGCGGCGGCGGATCGCCTGCTCCATGGCGGCATAGTCATCGCCGGCGGTGATATCTTCAATATTAAAACGCCGATAATCGCTTTTTAGCGGGCCATTGCCATCGAATACCACACAGGAAGCCACCACCGCTTCACCGCTGCTGTGGCTGATATCGAAGCACTCCAGACGCTCTGGCAGCGTCTCCAGCTCAAGGGTTTCGCGCAATGCTTCAAAGCGCTGCTCCTGGCTCTGCTTTGAGGCCAGCTTGCCAGCCAGATTTTGTTCCGCTGTGCGCTGTGCCAGCTCAATCCATTTGGCTCTAAAACCGCGCACCGAGTGGCGAATTTCGATTTTGCGCTGAACCCGTTCAACCAGCGCTTCACTGAGCGCCTCGGCGCTGTCAATTTCGGCATTGAGCAAGATCTCTTTCGGCAGGTCTGGGCGCCCGGCACCAGCGAGATAGAGCAACGGCAAAAAGTCATCCAACAACTCGCCAACATTCTGCGCCAATGGTGCTTTCGGATAATAGCTGCGACTGCCAAGAATACGACCCTGGCGAATATAGAGCATATGCACACAGGCCTGACCATTGCTGAGCGCCGCGGCAACGACATCGATGGTGCCTCTGCCCTTTTCGATCACCTGCTGGGCCTGAATCTGCCGCAGCGCGGCAATCTGGTCACGGCTTTCGGCAGCTTTTTCAAAGGCCAATGCCTGCGAGGCCTTTTCCATATCGCGCTCTAACTGCTTGAGTATTTTGTCACCCTTGCCGTCGAGATAGAGTTTGGTCAGATTAACATCGGAGGCGTACTCCTCGTCGCTGACCAACCCGACACAGGGCGCGGTACAGCGTTTGATCTGATATTGCAGACAGGGTCGCGAACGATTGCGAAAAAATGCATCTTCGCACTGGCGCACTTTAAAAGTCTTCTGCAAAAAGCCCATGCTTTCTCGCACGGCATAGACACTCGGAAATGGACCAAAGTAGGTTCCCTTGGCTTTTTTCGCGCCGCGATGAAAGGCCAGCCGCGGCCACTTTTCCTGGTCAGTGAGCAAAATATAGGGGTAACTTTTGTCATCGCGCATCAAAATATTAAATGGCGGACGGTACTGCTTGATCAGGTTGTGCTCGAGAATCAGCGCTTCCGTTTCGGTCTCGGTGACCGTGACATCAATCTGGGCAATACGCTTGACCAGCGCCACGGTCTTCGGCGACAGGCCGGTGTTGCGAAAATAGCTGCTGACACGATTTTTAAGATTTTTGGCTTTGCCCACATAGAGAATCGCCCCGTCGCTATCAAACATCTGATAAATACCGGGGCGCTGGGTCAACGATTTCAAAAATGATTTGGGGTCAAATGTCATGCCGCGATTGTAGCGGGTTTCGCTACCGGGATTCCAACAGCGAACAGACTTCTGTGACCCGCCGCCATGTCGCCGGGCTGAACCTGGCGAGGCAAATCAAACCATGGGTGCAGTCCGGCAAGTGCAGATGCGATACCGCCGCGCTGGCCGACGATTAATGTCATGCTGGCGCATCCTGTTTGCGCAGATCCAGGTCGCTGAAAATCGGTTGGCTCATGCTCTCGACATAACTGGCCCAGCTGTAGGGCCAGACAATGGCGTCGCCATCGGCATCCAGATACCAGCTCTGACAGCCGCTGGCCCAGGTGCTGCCACTGAGACCATCACGAATAAACTGCTGATAGGCAGTTATCGCCTCCTGCTTGGGGCTGACCGTATCAAAGTCGCCCTGCATCCATTTGTCGATCAACTGCATAATATAATCGCCCTGCACTTCCGACATGGCGATAATCGAGAAGTTGGCAATCGGCGTGTGCGGACCGAGCATTAAAAAGAAGTTGGGATAGTCTTTCAGCAACACTGAACGATAGGCTTCAATTTTGTGCTTCCAGGCCGCTTCGATATCAACACCGTTGCTACCGGTCAACGCCATCGGGCGCATATAACTGAGCGCGTTAAATCCGGTCGACAAAATCAGCACATCGCATTGATGCAACGTGCCATCTTGCATCAACACACCCTGTGGGGTGATCTCGGCGATGCCATCGCGAATTAAATGGGCGTTCTGTTTTTGAATGGCCGGATAAAAAGTGGTGTTGATAATCACCCGTTTACAGCCAACCTGAAAATCCGGCTGCAGCTGCGCGCGCAGTGCTTTGTCTTTGACGCTGCGGCGCAGATTCAAGCGCACCAGCTTGTCCAGCAGCCAGCGCCGGATCGGCGCACCGGACAGCGCTCGATTAAAGAAGTCCTTGAGCAACACGGTGCTGCCCCAGCGATAGAGCCGCTGCAGCCACGGCGAGCGATTCAGCAAATAGCGTTCCCAGTTGCCAAAGGCGCGATCCGAGACCGGCATAATCCACTGCGGTGTGCGCATAAACACCGACACATCAGCACCACTGTTGACCAGTTCGGGAATAAATTGCGCCGCGGTGGAGCCATTGCCAATCACCCCGACCTTTACCGAGGAGTCAAACTTGACGCTGTGGTCCCAGCGCGCGGTGTGAAACATCTTGCCGGCAAATGAATCCAGACCTTTTATGTTCGGATAGGCTGGATGGTGCAAAATCCCGGTGGCGCAAAACACAAAATCGGCCTGATACTGCTCGCCACTGTTGGTGGTAACAGTCCACTGGCCCTGATCAAATTCACTGGAAGTGACTTCCTGGCCGCACTGAATATACTGCTCGAGCTGATAGCGCTGCACAATCTCTTCAAAGTAACCCTGAATCTCGCCGCCGCCGGCGTAATAACGACTCCAGTTCGGGTTCATGGCAAAGGAGTAGGTATACAGGTGCGCGGGCACATCGCAGGCCACGCCGGGATAGGTATTTTCGCGCCAGGTGCCGCCGATTTTGTCGGCTTTCTCGAGCACCACAATATCGTTAATACCGCGATCAAGGCACTTGATCGCCATCAGGATGCCGGTCATACCTGCACCTATAATGACGACTTTTGGGCTTCTCTGGGCGTTGCTCATAGGATTTTTCCCGAAGTTTGTCTTCGAGCTCTTATCAGATTTGGCTCGATCGAAAACACAGGGTCAAACTAACCCAATGTCGTCTGGCTGGCAAATCGGCAGTATGACTGTCGGGTTTTTAACGGCAGCTCAATCAACCTGCGCCACTGCGGAAATAGGTGTAAAATCCCGTCCTTCTGCCGGCCAATCGATAACCAACTCATGCCACAAGCGACAATTGACAGAACATTTTGCGTTGCGCCCATGCTCGACTGGACTGACCGCCACTGTCGCTATTTTTTGCGCCTGATCAGCCGACGGGCAATGCTCTACACCGAGATGATTACCACCGGCGCCATTATCCACGGCGATAGCGAACACCACCTGCGCATGGACCCCTTTGAAAATCCGGTGGCCCTGCAGCTGGGCGGCAGCGATCCACAGGATCTGGCGCTGGCCTGCAAAATGGCGGCAAATTACGCTTACGCCGAAATCAATCTCAACTGCGGCTGCCCCAGCGATCGGGTGCAGAACGGCATGTTTGGCGCGGTGATGATGAAAAATGCCGAGATCACCGCAAACTGTGTCGCCGCCATGCGCGATGCGGTGGATCTGCCCATCACCGTCAAGCATCGCATCGGCGTCGATGATCATGACTCCTATGACTTTCTCCGCGACTTTGTCGGCACAGTGGCCGAGGCTGGCTGTGATGTATTTTTGGTGCATGCCCGCAAGGCCTGGTTGAAAGGCCTGAGTCCAAAACAGAATCGCGAGATTCCTGAACTCAATTACGATCGCGTCTATCAACTGAAACGGGATTTTCCGCAGCTGGAGATTATTATCAATGGCGGTGTCACCACTCTGGAGCAGTCGCAACAGCATCTACACCACCTGGATGGTGTGATGATCGGTCGCGAGGCCTATACCAACCCCTATCTGCTGGCGACAGTCGATCAGCAACTCTATGGTGAGACAACAGAGCCAAAAAGCCGACGACAAATCGCCGAAGAGTTTCTACAATACGCCGACGCAGAAATGTCTAAAGGCACAAAATTAAGCGCCATGACCAGGCATATTCTCGGCCTCTTTCACGGCATGCCGGGCGCCCGGCAATTCAGAAGGCATATTAGCGAAAACGCCTTTAAACCCTCGGCGACAATAGACGTGTTAACCACCGCACTACAAAAAACATCCGGAGTATATGATTAATGAGCAAAAGCAAACTTGCCCAACTGAAAGAGATCACCACGGTGGTTGCCGACACTGGCGACTTTGATGCCATTGCCCAATATGCTCCGGAAGATGCCACAACCAATCCATCGCTGCTGCTGAAAGCCGCCCAGATGCCGGCCTACCGCGGTCTGGTTGACTCGATTGTGGCAACAACGCTGAATGGTCGGCTCTCCAGTGACGAGCAGCTGGCGGACTGCATGGACAGACTGGCGGTCGGTTTTGGCGAAAAAATTCTCGAGCAGATTCCCGGTCGTGTCTCCACTGAAGTGGATGCACGACTCTCTTTTGATGCGCAGGCATCGATCGACAAGGCCCGTCATCTGATTGCCCTTTACGAACAGGCCGGTATTGGCCGCGATCGGGTGTTGATCAAGATGGCCTCAACCTGGGAAGGTATTCGCGCTGCCGAGCAGTTGGAAAAAGAAGGCATCAACTGCAACCTGACATTGCTGTTTAACTTTACCCAGGCCGTCGCCGCAGCCGATGCCGGCGCCTTTTTAATCTCGCCTTTTGTCGGTCGCATTCTCGACTGGTACAAACTTTCCACCGGCCTCGACGAATACGAGCCCGCTGACGATCCGGGCGTGCAATCGGTGACTCGCATTTACAACTACTACAAGCAGAGCGGCTACAAAACCGTGGTGATGGGCGCCAGCTTTAGAAACACCGACGAGATAACCGAACTGGCTGGCTGTGATCGACTGACTATCAGCCCACAGCTGCTGCAGGCGCTGGACGATGATTTTGGCACACTGGAGCGCAAGCTCGACCCCGCTGATACCGGCGCGAAAATCCACTACCAGCTCGGCGGAGAGAGCAGCTTCCGCTTTGAGTTAAATCAGGATGCCATGGCCACTGAAAAACTGGCCGAGGGCATCCGCGGATTTGTTGCCGATCAGATTAAACTGGAAACCTGGTTAAAAGACCTGAGCTAATGATTGAAAAAATCAAAGCGTTCTTCGCTAAAAATGTTATCGATACTGACGACAATTCGCTTCAGGCAGAGCAGCTGGCGACAGCGGCGCTGCTTATCGAGGTGATGGTGATTGATGGCAATCTGGCCGAGGACGAGCTGCAGTCAATTAGTCAAACCCTGAGCCAGATATTACAGCTCAGTTCAAAGCAGGTCGATGAGCTTATTTTATTGTCGCGGGATCAGGTGGCCGAAGCCACTTCGCTGTATCAGTTCACCAAAGAGATCAACACCCATTTTGATCAACAGAAAAAACTCGAACTGATGACGGCCATGTGGCGAGTGGCCTTTGCCGATGGTCATTTAGATAAACAGGAAGAAGGTATTAT
>JALRJD010000075.1 GCA_023255165.1 Porticoccaceae bacterium
CAGTAACTGAGCAGGCAGTAAAAAATGTCAAAACCCTGGATGTGGCGGGCAGCAAGGTTGGTTATATGACCTTTAACGATTATCTTGGTGCCTCGGAGAGCCTGCTGATTGATGCGGTGAATCAATTTGCCGCCAGCAATATCGACGAGCTGGTTATCGATATGCGCTACAACGGCGGTGGCTATCTGGATATCGCTTCCGAACTGGCCTATATGGTGGCCGGCAATATCGCCACCGGGCAGGTTTTCGAAGAGACCATTTTTAACGACAAACACCCTAGCTTTAACCCTATCACCGGCGAGGCTTTGCAGCCGACGCTGTTTCGCAGCACCGCGGCCGGCTTTTCGGCGTCCGCGGGCAGCGCGCTGCCAACATTAAATCTGTCGCGGGTATTTGTGCTCTCGAGCGGCGCAACTGCCTCAGCCAGCGAAGCATTTATCAATGGCCTGCGCGGTATTGATGTGCAGGTAATTTTGATTGGCGAGACCACCCGCGGCAAACCCTACGGTTTTTACGGCATCGATAACTGTGGCGTAACCTATTTTACGATTCAGTTTAAGGGTCAAAATGCCAAAGGGTTTGGCGACTACGCCGACGGGTTTATGCCCTCCGACAGCGACGATATGTATGGCGCCGAGGTGCGCGGCTGCGTGGTGGCTGACGATCTCACCCATGTGCTCGGCGATGCCAATGAAACCCAGCTGGCAACGGCCCTGAGCTATATAGAAAATGGTGTCTGTCCAACACAGGCACCTGCCTCGATGAACTATCAGGTTGAGCCGCTCAGCGAGCTGTCAGAGTTTCGTGGCGAGCTGCTACGGCCGATTCAGTTTGGGCATCTTATGCGCTAGGTTGCTCGCAACCCTTACTTGAGCATGGCGGCATTCACCGCCGCCATCTCGGCTTCTTCAGGCTTCACACTGAGGCGCGCAACCGGCATCGCGTTGCGAATCTTTTCCGCACTGTCGATCAGGCAGACTTCGGTATTGGCCAACGGCCCCGCGCTAAAACCACTGCTGCCCATTCCCTCCTGCACCCGGCTGATCAGATCGGTATCTTCGGCATTGACCTCACGGTTGATGCGCCAGTTCAGATAGCGCGCCGCCCGCACTTCACGGCGATCATCGGGCAGCGCATAGGGCAGTTCGCGAATCATCGTCTGGGTGGCGCTGATCGGAATAAACTGCATAAAGTCCATCTGCTCGGGGTAGACATCAAAGGCCAGATTTGGCCACAGGCGATAGTAAACCCAGTGCCGCTGGCGGTCGCTGGCAAGGTGGTCCATGGGCGGCAAAATGCTGTTATAGAGCCGGTTGGACAGCGTGTTTTTGCGGGTTTGGCGCACATCGCTCCACATCTTGTGCACATAGCCGCCAGCGCCGCTTACTTCAACGCCATAGCTGTTGCCGACCAGTGCCGAGAGCCCGGGGTGGGCGACGGGAATATGCAGCGCATCCACATAGTTGTCGGCAATCTGTTTCCAGTTGACGTTGCGCGGGCGCATTAAAATGCGCGCCGTAGGCTGCAGCTCTTCGAAGCGGTAGGGTTTAATCTCTTCCAGATAGGGTGCGAACTGCTCGGCGACACTGGGCCCATCAACCGGCAGAATGCGAACAAAGATAAAGCCCTGAAAGATTTCCATCTCCACTGCTTTTAAGCCATGTTGTGCCACATCAAAGCGGCCAAACTGCTCGCGGTAGGGGACATTGGTCAGATTGCCGCTGAGGTCATAGCCCCAGGCGTGATAGGGACAGGTCAGGCGTTTGCCACAGTTGCCCGAGTCGCCATCGACCAGTCGTGCCGCCCGGTGCGAGCAAACATTGTGGAAGGCGCGCACCACATTGTCTTCGCCGCGCAGCACCAGAATGCGCTCGTTGAATAATTCAAAGGTAAAGTAGTCGCCGCGATTGGGAATATTCGACAGGTGGCAGACCAGTTGCCAGCTATTTAAAAACAGCTGCTGCTTTTCCAGCTCAAAAAAAGCCTGACTGTGGTAAGTCCAGCTCGGCAGGCTTCGGTGTTGGGTTGTCATAAAAAATCCTTGCCTAATGTCTGATCAACGGCCGGGTCAGACAGGTGGGTCCGCCCTCGCCCTTGCGGCTGATTTCCAGCCCTTTATAGGTGGCAACGCTGCAGCCAGCGGCCTCAAGCCCGGTTTTCACGGCGGGCAGGTTCTCCAGCATAATCACCGAGCGCGGCGCGATGGCCAGCACATTGCAGCCCATCAGCGGATATTCATCATCTGGCACATCGACAAACGCGACCCCCAGATTGTGCAGCCAGTCAATAAATGACTGCGGCATAAAGGGCCGGTAGATCAGGGCCAGATCGCGATCGAGGGGCGAAATAATCGACATCAGATGCAGCACATCGTCGGGGTGATCCGGTTCTGGCAGCTGAACCACATGCAGCTCCACATCGGGGCCGAGAATTTCTTGCAGTTGACGGATACCCTCGCGATTGGTTCTGGGCCCGAGGCCGACCGCAGCATGGTGATTGTCGAGCCAGATAAAATCGCCGCCCTCCAACGTGCCAGGGGCGGTGATTTGACCGGCGACAGGGTGGCCCAGTTGCTGGTAAACCGTCGCGTTGATCTCTGCTTCCGGGGTGCGGCTGGCGCGGCCCATGGTGCAGAGGATTAAGCCGCTGGCACAGATCAGGATGCTGTCTCTGGTATAGATGCTGTCGAGGGTCAACTTGTCTGCCGCTGGCAGCGGTACAATCTCGGCACCATGGGCGCCGAGCAGTTCGACAAAGCGGCTGTACTCGGCAATCGCCTCATTCAGATCGGGCTGTTGGTGAAAGCGCAGCGGCTGCCATTCGGCGGCCAGTTTGTCCGCGCTGACAAAGGCATTCTCGGCGCTGCGCACAGCGACCCGGGCGATGGTTGAATATTCATTAAATTGATTTACAGACATAGGATCAGCTTCGTTGACGGACCAGGGCATAAATCGGCATGCCCATCAGAATTAGCATAAAGGAGTAAAAGACAATCTCCTGACCGGCGCCCCAAATGGCAAAAAAGGCGTATAAAAATGCCGCGATCGACAGCCCGATGGCGCGCTTGCGCTCAGGGCCGGGGCGATCGTCGCGGAGAAAATAAAACTCCGCCACCGCGCAAAAGGCATAGGCCATCAAGGTCGATAGCGTTGAGAGCATGGCCATAAAGGTAAAGGCCGCAACCAGCCCCTTGGTGTAGTTCAGAATCAACAGCGCGCTGACAAACAGACCGGAAACAATAAAGGCAAAGCGCGGCGTGCCGCCGGCGCTAAGCGCGAGAAACCGGTTTGGCAATAGTTGGTCTTTTGCCGCCGCCAGCGCCACATTGCCCGCCGTGAGTGCATTGGCATTGAGAGAGCCGAGAGTCGAGATCAGCGCGCCGAGGGTGATAATAGCCGCGCCAACCGGGCCGAGTATTTTGGTAGCGGCCAGCGCAAAGGGTGCGGTCGAGAGCTTTAGTTCATCGGCCGGCACGATCAGCGCAATCGCTACACTCACCAACAGGTAGATCACCAGAATAGTCAGTACCGCGGCGACCAATACCTTGGGAATGGTCTTTTCCGGCTCTGCCATATTGTCCGCGGGCACGGTGGCGCTCTCAATGCCGACAAAAGACCACATCACCAAGGTGGTCACCGTGGCCAGCAGCGCAAAGGGATGCAGTTCGGTGGGATTAAACGGTGGCAGATTGTCCGGTTGCGCATGGCTAAAGCCCATCACAATCATAAACAGCAGCGGTAAAATCTTTAGAATCGTCGACACGACCTGGAAGCGACTGCTGCTTTCAAGGCTGCGAATATTCAGCGCAAAAATGGTCCATACCAGCCCCAGGGCAAACAGCAGAGAGAGCACGCGGGATTCGGTAATGGCGGGGACAAAAATTCCCAGATAACCAACAAACGCGATGGCGATTCCAGACACCGCCGCGATGCAGGCGATCCAGTAGGTCCAGGCAATTAAAAAACCGGCAAAGTGACCGAGCCCCTCGTGAACATAGGCGTAGGGCCCACCAATTTTGGGAATGCGGCGCACCAGACGCGACAGCGACAGCGCCACCAGCAAGGTGCCGGCGCCTGCCACCAGCCAGCCGCCAAGGCCGAGTAAGCCGTAGGGTGCCAGCAGAGTTGGCATCATAAATACGCCGGAGCCAATGGCACAGCCGACCGCAATTGCCCAGCCGCGCCAGAAGCCAATTTCGGAACCAGATGAATGATGTGATTGGGATATTTTTTTATTATTGTTCAAAGGTCACTCCCCGATAAAGCACACTAACAGGCAGATGGCCGATTGAAAAGAACAACTTATCGCTTGGCACCACAACTGTTTCCAGGTTGCCTGTTAAGGTGATACATTGCTCGCGCGTTACCGTGCGTTGTTGACGTAAATAAGAAAAAAGCAGAGAGGTCCAATGAAAAATTCCTTCCATCGTCAAACGCCAAAATGCGCGAAATTGTGGTCGAAGACGATCGCTCTGGTGTTTTTGAATTTAATTTCCGGATCAGCAATCAGTCTTGATCGGTCGGAATACATTAATAAAGCATTGTCGTTTGCGCCTAATGATGGCGCTGGATTTTTGCAGCTATGCACCAGAGCGGGTGATGCCAGAGTGACCCGAGGGCCGTCAAAAAATCAGCGCATGGCGCGCGATATTCCGTCGCCGGCAAAGGCGTTTGATAATCTCTACTTTATCGGCAGTCACTGGACCCATGCCTGGGCACTGACAACCAGTGAAGGCATTATTATTTTCGACGCTATGGATAATGCCTGGGAAGCGCAGCATATTATCGCTGCAGGGTTGATTGAACTCGGGCTGGATCCAGCGACAATAAAATACATTATCATCTCCCACGGGCATTGGGATCATTACGGCGGTGCCAGTTACCTTAAAAATCTCGCTTCCGCTTCAGGCGCGAGAGTGGTGATGAGTGAGATCGACTGGCAGATGCTCGAGGCGAAAAAACCCATCAAGCCAAGGCCGGGCCGCTCTGCGCCACCTGAGATGGATATGTCGGTCAGCGATGGTGAGCAGATTGTTCTGGGTGATACAACAGTCAAAATAGTTGCCACGCCCGGCCACACGATGGGCACAATATCGCCTGTTTTTACAGTTTATGATGATATGACAGAGCATCGGGTTATGCTTTGGGGTGGTAGTTCGTTTAACTTTGGCAATGATAAGCTCGACCAATTGCAGACCTACATTGAC
>JALRJD010000127.1 GCA_023255165.1 Porticoccaceae bacterium
CTGCGTGTCGAGGCGAATTGTAGCAAAAGCAACCTGGTTATGGGCTCTCTTTTCGGTAACGACCTTCTCGGCTGCGCGCCACAGAGAAATCTGCTCATTCCGAGCCAGCTCGCGAATGGTCTCAACAGTGCGATCACCAATACCGCGAGGCGGCACATTGACCACGCGCTCAAAGGCGGTGTCGTCATGACAGTTCAACATCAAGCGCAGATAGGCAAGGGCATTTTTGATTTCCAGCCGCTCGTAAAAGCGCTGGCCGCCGTAGATGCGGTAGGGGATATCAGCCTGTAACAGCGCCGCTTCGAGCACCCGCGACTGCGCGTTGGAGCGATAGAGTATCGCCGCGTCTTCTCGGCGGTTGCCTTGATTGACCCAGCTGTGCAGCCGGTCGGCAATGTAGCGTGCTTCGTCATGTTCATTAAACGCCGCATACAACGCAATAGGTTCACCCTCGCCACAATCGGTCCAGAGGTTTTTACCCAGACGCTCGGCATTGCGTGAAATCACCGCATTGGCGGCACCGAGAATATTTGATGTGGAGCGATAGTTCTGCTCCAGCTTGACAGTATGGGTGTCGGCGTAATGGCGCTCATAACTGAGAATATTTTCCACCTTGGCCCCACGCCAGCCATAAATCGACTGATCATCGTCACCCACCGCGGTGACATCGCTGACCTTGCCGGCCAGCAGCCGCAGCCAGGCGTATTGAACCGCGTTGGTGTCCTGAAACTCATCGACCAGGATATGTTTAAAGCGCTGCTGATAATGGTCGAGCACTTCTGGATGCTGCTTCCACAGCTCCAGTGCCCGCAACAACAGCTCAGCAAAATCGATCACCCCAAGACGGTTGCAGACCTCTTCGTACTCGCGATAGATGCGCAACATCACCGTCAGGTAGGGGTCGCCGGTCTCCTGAATATGAGCGGCACGCAGGCCCTCGTCTTTTTGACCATTGATCCACCACTGGGCCTGCTTAGGCGGCCAGCGCTGTTCGTCCAGATCCATACTGCGCATCACCCGCTTTACCAGGCGCAGCTGATCGTCGGAATCGAGAATCTGGAAATTCTCCGGCAGATTGACATCCCGCCAGTGGGCTTTAAGCAAGCGGTGAGCCAGCCCGTGAAAGGTGCCCACCCACATGCCGCGCAGTGACATGCCAAGCAACCCGTCAATACGCTCGCGCATTTCCCGCGCCGCCTTGTTAGTAAAAGTCACTGCCAAAATACTGTAGGGCGACAGATTGTCGACCTGAATCTTCCAGGCAATACGGTGCACCAACACCCGAGTCTTGCCGCTACCTGCGCCCGCTAACACCAACAGGTGCTGCTTGTCACTGGTAACCGCTTCTTCTTGCGCTGGGTTTAATTTATCGAGTATCGGGGTCACATCCATAGAGCGGTATTCTAACAACATGTTCTCGTCTGATGTTGGCCATTGTTGTCCCCGCGGTGAGTTTATTACACGGCATGAAAACAGGGGGCGTTCGACAGGGCGGCAACAATTTTTTACTACAAAACTGGCATTATTCCCGCTTTTCTTGTAAATTTTTTACATAAATGGAATTGGTCAGATTATGAAACCCGCACAACTTACACAAACCATTAGCGACACCCTGGTAGAACTGCGCAAATCGGAGCGCAAGGTCGCTGAATTTGTGCTCAAAGAACCCCTCGGTGTTATCCGTATGCGCATTGTCGATCTGGCCCAGCAAGCTGGAGTCAGCGAACCCACCGTGGTGCGTTTTTGTCGCGCGGTTGGCTGTCACGGGTTTCAGGATTTTAAGCTGGCGCTGGCGCAACAGCTGGCTTCAAGCCCGAGCTTCGGCCAGATTGCCGTGACCGATACAGACTCAACGCGGGAATACACACACAAGGTGTTTGACTCCACCGTGGACACACTACTCAAGGTACGCGACAGCCTGGCGCTGGACAATCTCGAGGCGGCGGTAGCGGCCATCTGTGATGCCCAGCGAGTCGAATTTTATGGTTTTGGCGCATCGGCGGCAGTTGCCTTCGACGCGCAGCACAAGTTTTTTAGACTACAGATCACGTCGGCGGCCTACTCGGATCCGCACCTGCAAAATATGTCAGCAACCTCTCTGCATCCGGGAGATGTGGTGATTGCCATCTCGCAATCCGGGCGCACCGAAGCGCTGCTCGACTCGATGGAATTGGTCAAACAGGCTGGCGGTATTGTCGTCGGCCTGGCACCGAGCGGCACCCCGGTGGCGCGCAACGCAACCATCGCCATCGAAATTGACGCCAAGGAAGATATCCAGATTTACACGCCGCTGTCATCACGCATTGCACACCTTGCCGTGATCGATGTACTGGCCATTGGTGTGGCTCAGAAAAAAGGACCACAGCTACAAGCCCATCTGCAGCAATTGCAAGCCGGTCTCGCCTCTCTGCGCAGCAACTGACACTTAACATTCAACCGTCCACCTAGTCCGGCTCCCTGAGTCATTCTCCAACTTCCCTCAACCTCCCGAGCGCAATGAGGTTGTCGGCATAACGGTTGAGCCGTTGGTTTTGGTCTACGTTTATCTCAATGGCTATATAAGTGCATAGCCATTGCTACAACGATCAGTAAAACACATAGGATCAAAACTCAACCTTGTTCAAAGAGGAGTCTTGTTATGTCAAATCAAGAGGGTAGTTCAAAACTGGCAACCGCGACCGCAGGGGTATTTAACACTTCGTTGTTGGGTGTGGTAATTGTTGCGGCGGCAGCGGCGATTATTTTTATGGCTGCTCTGGCGCCAGCGGCAATCGCTCTGATTGTGCTGGGAGCGGCGGCACTGCTATTGATATTGGGCGCAGTCGCTTTTCACGCACTGACCTGTTCGATTAAAGCCTATTATGCTTCCAACCCCGCCGGAGCTGCCGCGGCCTATGGATTTCCAACCTATGCCGCACTAAAGGCATCATGGCCCTGGGCGGTTAGAATAGTGGCTTGTTAAGAAGTGGCCTGTTAAGAAGCGGCCTGTTACAAAGCCGCAGACATCGCCCGCAAACTAAAAGGCAGATTTACGTTTTATAGCGCTCGTAAATCTGCCTTTTTATATTGCTCCCATACAGCAGGCCTCGAAAAAATGGACAAAGCCAATCAGGAATTGGAAAGCAGCCTTGAACCGATTTATGATTGAGTTCGAAGACCGCTTGACCGATTACATTTAACTCAGGCAGTTACACAGAAATGGTTACAGGGTCAAATTGCCACATTAATTTGG
>JALRJD010000173.1 GCA_023255165.1 Porticoccaceae bacterium
GGCAGTGCCTGCGAGGAAACAGGCTGGACGCCAATTCATCTGGCTCTTCAACAAACACAACAAACACAACAAACTCAACAACCAAAGCAAAATTCCCCGGCACTGATGCCGCTCTACCTGAAAGATCACTCCATGGGCGAGTATGTTTTCGATTGGGCCTGGGCCAATGCCTATCATCAGAATGGCCTCGACTATTATCCCAAACTGGTGACCTCGATTCCGTTCACGCCATCGACCGGTCCCAGAGTACAAACCGAGCAGGCGCTGAGCAAAGCAGACTGCAGCCAACTCGTTGATGAAGTGCTGGCAGTTGCCGATGAGACAGGCGCTTCAAGTTGGCATTTTCTGTTTCCCAACGCAGCGCAACTGGCGCTGTTCAGCGACCCACGCTTGCTGCAGCGCAGCGGCGTGCAGTACCACTGGCACAATCGCGGCTACAACGATTTTGATGATTTTCTCGCCACCATGAATTCGCGCAAACGCAAGATGGTGCGCAAAGAGCGCGCCGATATAATCAAACAGGGGTTGCGGGTCAGCATTGAAGTCGGCGCCGATATCCGCCCTGATATTTGGCGGCTTTTTTATCGGCTCTACGAGCGTACCTATCTCAAGCGCAATGGCAGCCGCGGCTATCTCACGGAGGATTTTTTCACCCGCATCGCCGCCACTATGCCGGAGCAGATTGCTATGGCCGTGGCCTGGCTCGACGACCAACCAGTAGCCTGCGCACTCTATTTCTTTGACAGTCAGACACTCTACGGTCGCTATTGGGGAAGCCTGGATGAATTCCCCTATTTGCACTTTGAACTCTGCTATTACAGCGGCATTGAGTTTGCTATCAGTCGCGGCTTGCAGCGCTATGATGCCGGTGCTCAGGGTGAGCACAAGATTGTGCGCGGCTTTGAGCCAATCGAAACCCACTCGCTGCACTGGATACAACACCCGCAGTTTCGCGATGCCATTGCACGGTTTTTAAAGGAAGAAAAATCGGCCATTGCCCGGCATATTGCCCAGGCCAACCAGATGCTGCCCTATCGACAGGAGCAGCCGGTAAAACAGTCTGCCAGTTAAGGCTACCAGCTACCGGTATTGGGCATCGACAGCCAGGGCTCCTGGGCTGGAAGCGAATCTCCTTCCTGGAGTAGCTCAATCGAGATATTGTCCGGTGAACGCACAAAGGCCATGTGGCCATCGCGGGGCGGACGGTTGATCACCACACCAGCATCCAACAGACGCTGGCAGGTGGCATAGATATTATCGACACGGTAGGCCAGATGGCCAAAATTGCGGCCTCCATCATAGTGCTCGGCTTCGCCCTCTTCCGGCGGCCAGTTATAGGTCAGCTCAACCAGTGGCGCTTTGCTTTCGCGGGCCTGTTCGACGTCACCAGGCGCAGCCAGAAACACCAGAGTAAAACGCCCCTGAGGAACCTCGTGGCGATACATCTCTTCAAGGCCAAGGCCACTACAATAGAACTCGAGGGATTTCTCCAGATCGGTAACTCGCACCATGGTGTGTAGATATCGCATCGTCTTGCCTCTATTTCTAATTGGTATTCCTGGCCGCTGAACTTATAAAGCCAGGTACCGAATATCGCTCAGTAGCTTTACCAGATAGGTCATAAAGCGCCCGGCATCACCGCCATTAATCACCCGGTGGTCATAGGAGAGCGCCAGCGGCAGCATCAGGCGCGGCGCAAATTCCGCGCCATCCCAAACTGGTTTCATCTGCGATTTTGACACCCCGAGAATACCCACTTCCGGTGAATTGACGATTGGCGTAAAACCATTGCCGCCAATCGCGCCGAGGCTAGACAGCGTAAAACAACCACCCTGCATTTCGGCCGGCTTTAACTTGCCATCCCGCGCCTTGGCAGCCAACTCGGAAATCTCGGCAGAAATATCCCAGATCCCTTTTTCATTGACGTCTTTGATAACCGGAACCACCAAACCGCGCGGCGTATCCACTGCCATGCCGACATGGTAATAGTGCTTCTGGATAAAGTTCTGACCATCCGCTGACAGCGAGCGGTTAAATTCCGGGTTGGCCTGCAGCGCCGCGCCAATCGCTTTGATCAGGAACGCCACTGGCGTCACCTTGACTCCGCGCTTTTCGCATTCGGCTTTCAGACCTTTGCGGAACGCCTCCAACTCAGTGATATCGGCATCATCGAACTGGGTCACATGGGGCACATTAAGCCAGTTGCGCTGCATATTGGCGGCGGTCAGCTTTTGAATTTTGTTCAGGGCAATCTCTTCAATCTCGCCAAACTGGCTGAAATCAACTGCCGGTACCGGTGGAATACCGCTGCCACCTGTCACTTCGGGCACGGCTTTATTTTGCATTACCTGTTTAACAAAGTTGTTAACGTCGTCTTTCAGGATACGACCCCGTGGACCGCTGCCGGTTACCTGACTCAACTCAACGCCAAGCTCGCGGGCAATCAATCTCACCGCTGGACCAGCATAGACTTCGGCACCAGCGGACTTTTCAGTAGCCGCGGATGCCACGGACGGTTTAATTGACGGCGGTTGCGCTGGCTGTCCTGGCGCGGCCTGAATCGAATTCGCGTTGGATTCGGCAACTACTGGCGCTGCAACAGAAGTCGATTCGGTTTTCGCTACGGAATGGGCTGCGGTTTCCTCTGCAGCGGCATCAGCTGACACTTCAGCCGATTCCACTTCAAACAGTGCAACATCATCGCCGGTTGCAAGTTTGTCGCCCTCGGCAACAACAATTTTAAGTACCTTGCCGCTGTGAGTTGATGGCACATCCATGGTCGCCTTGTCGGACTCAAGTACAACCAATGTATCGCCTTCGTTGACATAATCACCAACGGCAACACTGATCTCAATAACCTCAACCTTTTCATCACTGCCAATATCCGGCACTTTGACCATAAGCTGTGAGGATTGGCTTGCGACAATTTGCTCTGATTCAGACTGGGGAGCAGCTTGTTGTTCAGCGCTATTATCCTCCGAACTTTCAACGACCGGCGCGTGAGCAATCTGCTCAACCTCTTCGCTGTCCGCGCTCTCAGCACCACTACCCGCGGCTTCGCCGCTGACTTCAATCTCGGCAATAGGGTCGCCGACTTTTACCGTGGCGCCCTCTGCTACCAGATATTTGCTGAACACGCCGCTGGCGGGACTGGGAACATCCATGGTTGCTTTATCAGATTCCAAAACCAGCAGGGAATCCTCCAGCTCAACCTGATCGCCGGGATTTAAGCCGAGCTCGATCACCTCTACGGTTTCCGCACCACCGAGATCTGGAACTACTATTGTCTGTATTGTCACATTGAATCCTTTAGCCCTGTTACCCCAATCGCCTGTTAAACCTAATGCTTCTTAAATCTAACGCTTGTTAAAAATTCCGCTTTTTAATCTGCCATTTACACAAACAGCGGATTGGTTTTTTCAGGGTCTATACCAAATGTTTTGATTGCCTTGCTCACCACCGACGCCTTGATCGCGCCCTGATCCGCCAGCGCTTTAAGCGCCGCAATGGTAACAAAGTGTCGGTCCACCTCGAAGAAGTGGCGCAGTGCCTCGCGGCTGTCGCTGCGACCGAAACCATCGGTACCCAGCACTGTCATCGGGTTGTCGATATATTTACGCAGCTGCTCGGCATAGTTCTTCATATAGTCGGTGGCGATCACAACCGGTCCTTGCGCACCGTCCAGCTGCTGGGAGATATAAGCGCGCTTGGGCTTGCTCTCCGGGTGCAGCAGGTTCCAGCGATCGACGGCCTGACCTTCACGGGTCACTTCATTGACGCTGGTCAGGCTCCAGATATCAGACTCAATACCGAAGTCCTGCTTGAGAATGTTCGCCGCTTCACGCACTTCATTGAGAATAGTACCCGCACCCATCAGCTGAACGCGAAGTTCCGCCTTGCCACCTTCAGAGAACTTGTAAATGCCTTTGATAATACCCTCTTCCGCACCTTCCGGCATGGCTGGCTGAACATAGTTTTCGTTCATGGTGGTCAGGTAATAAAAGCAGTTTTCCTTATCTTCAAACATGCGCTTGACGCCATCCTGAATCACAACAGCCAACTCGTAGCTGTAGGCTGCATCGTAGCTGCGGCAGTTGGGAATGGTGTTGGCCAGAATATGGCTGTGGCCATCCTGGTGCTGCAGACCTTCACCATTCAGCGTGGTGCGACCGGCGGTAGCGCCAATCAGGAAGCCGCGCGCTTGGCTGTCACCAGCGGCCCAGGCGAGATCGCCAATGCGCTGAAAGCCAAACATGGAATAGAAAATATAGAATGGAATCATCGGACAGCTGCTGGTGCTGTAAGCCGTTGCCAGTGCCAGCCAGGCCGACATCGCACCCGCTTCGTTGATACCCTCTTCGAGAATAACGCCCTTTTTATCTTCCTTGTAATACATGATCTGTTGATGATCATGGGGCACATATTTCTGCCCTTCGGAGGTATAGATACCGAGCTGGCGGAACATGCCTTCCATACCAAAGGTGCGGGCTTCATCCGGCACAATCGGCACAATCGAGCTGCCGATCGACTTATCTTTAATCAGTGTCGACAGCACTCGCACAAACGCCATGGTGGTGGAGATTTCGCGCTCACCACTGCTCTCAAGCTGCTTTTTAAAGCTTTCGAGTGAGGGCGTTTGCATCGCCTTGAAGTCAGCCTTGCGCGCTGGCAGCGAACCGCCCAGTGAAGCACGGCGCCTGCGCATATATTCAATTTCAGGGCTGTCTTCAGGGGGACGGTAATAGGGGGCGTTTTCCAGCTGATCATCGGCCACGGGAATGCCAAAACGATCGCGGAAGTTACGCAGACTGTCGAGGTCGAGCTTTTTAACCGAGTGGGTATCGTTGGCCGCTTCGCCGGCGCCGCCGAGACCGTAGCCCTTGACTGTATGCGCCAGAATAACGGTCGGCTGACCTTTATGAGCCGTCGCTTCAGCGTAGGCGGCATAAACTTTATAGGGGTCATGACCGCCGCGATTGAGATACATAATCTGCTCATCGGTCATATCGGCAACCAGCTCAAGCAGCTCCGGGTATTTGCCGAAGAAGTGCTCGCGTGTGTAGGCGCCGCCATTAAATTTGTAGTTCTGCAACTCGCCGTCGCAGACTTCATCCATACGCTTGACCAGCAGACCGGTAGTATCTTTCTCGATCAGACGATCCCAGTGTCTTCCCCAGACCACCTTGATCACGTTCCAGCCAGCGCCGCGGAAGACGCCTTCCAGCTCTTGCATAATTTTGCCGTTACCGCGCACCGGACCATCGAGGCGCTGCAGGTTGCAGTTGACCACAAAGATCAGATTTTCCAGCTGTTCACGACCGGCCAGAGAGATGGCACCGAGGCTTTCCGGCTCATCACATTCACCGTCGCCAAGGAAAGCCCAGACCTTGCGATCTCCTCGTGCCACCAGCCCGCGGGCTGACAGATAACGCATAACGTGGGCCTGATAAATCGCCTGAATCGGCCCCAGACCCATGGACACAGTCGGGAACTGCCAGTAGTCCGGCATCAACCAGGGGTGTGGGTAGGACGAAAGACCCCCGCCATCAACTTCGCGACGAAAATTGTCCATCTGCTCTTCGCTGAGACGGCCTTCCAAAAACGAGCGTGCATACATGCCTGGCGCACTGTGGCCCTGGAAGAAAATCAGGTCGCCGGGATCATCACCCTCGGGGCCGCGGAAAAAATAGTTAAAGCCAACATCATAGAGCGTTGCCGCCGAGGCAAAGCTGGCGATATGGCCGCCGATGCCCTCACTCTTTTTGTTGGCTCGCATCACCATGGCCAGAGCGTTCCAACGAATAATCGAACGAATGCGGCGTTCCATAAACAGGTCGCCGGGCATACGCTTTTCGCGGTCAGCAGAGATAGTATTGCGGAATGGTGTGGTAACCGATGGCGGCAGCTTAATACCCTGATCGCTGGCATGGGCCTGCAGCTGACTGAGCAGGAAATTGGCTCGCTCGTCGCCATGAATTTTATAAACCGCATCGAAGGCTTCGAGCCATTCCTGCGTTTCAAACGGATCTATGTCCTTTGTCATTCTTCACCAACCAGTTGAGATTTAATGGTTATTTGCAGCGGCCCGGCAGCCTTTTTCAGGTCGTGATCAGGGCATTGGCGACGGCACAAAAAGTTGTGCGCGATTGTAATGTAGCTAAACTACAAAATCAATGTCATATTCCGAACAAAAATCTTTATCAAAATAATTGTAATTTAATTTAAATAATATAACTCATTGTTTTTAAACAGTTTTATTTTATGTCGGTCAAGTTAGTATAATTACAAAACAGACCTAAACTGCCATTATCTAAAAATCATACTTATACACAGACCCCAGTTTACGCAGGTCGACAAGATTGCTCTCTTGATCGTCATCAACAGTCTCCACCAGCAGTGCCCTGCGCTGTTCGCCGGTCACTGCATTGTAGGCCTGGCTGAGACTTTCGATGGTCACCGCGGAGACCTGCTCGGCGAGCTGCTGGCGGAAATCAAATTTCATATAACCCAGCCCCACCGACTCCATAAAACGACTGTTGAGCTCGGCGAGATTTTTCGGCGTCTCTTGCAGATTACTCAACACCGAAGCCTTGTAGCGCTGCAGATCCTGCTCGGTCATATTGGCAATCTGCTCGCCATAATGAGCTAAAAACTGATTGAACTCGGTTTCCAGCCTCTGCTCGCTGGCGCTATGGGACTGCACAATCATCGCCAGCCCCGGCACCCGAACATGGTTGCTGGCAAACACCGCCACCACATAACCCAGCTGCTTCTCAGTGCGCAGGCTGGTATAGAACGGCGACGACAACATCTCTCCGAGCAGCAACATATGCGCCCGCTCAGTCAGACTGTCTTCACGTCCCTGCATATACAGCATCACCGAAGCGTCAGCATGGTCCATTGCAATCTGGGCGCGGCGCTCGCCGCTCGGCAGCCTTGCCACACGCTGGCTGGCACGAACCTCTTTTAGTTCGGTCCAGGAACTGAGACTGGCAACAATCCGCTGCGCTGACTCAAGGTTATGGTTGCCACTGATCAACACTTTAAGGCTCAGGTTGTCGATCAGATCAGTCGAGAATGCCGTCAACTGTGGCATCGTGATTGCCGCCACAGCATCGGCTTTTTGCAGTGGCGTCCACTGCCCCTTAATCATTGAGTAGAGCCCCGCCATCACCTGACGAAACGGATACTCCCGCGTAAAGTTACTCATATCCCGCGACAGGCTCTGCTTGATGCGATCAAAGCGCGCCTCATCCCAGTGAGGATTGGCCAATGCGGTGAGAATATCCTGTAACAGTGTCGCCTGTTTGTCGGAATAGCCGCCGACCACAATGGCAATGCCCCGCTCTGTAGGGTGCAATGAGAAACTGAGCCCGGCCTCCCGCGCCGGATAGACCGCCGCACCTAGTTGGTCGTCGATATAAGCGAGATAGAGTTCCAGCTCGGCAAA
Organism: Porticoccaceae bacterium; assembly: GCA_023255165.1. Classification (GTDB taxonomy): domain Bacteria; phylum Pseudomonadota; class Gammaproteobacteria; order Pseudomonadales; family Porticoccaceae; genus HTCC2207. Next base: position 7,451 of record JALRJD010000173.1, read on the forward strand.
GGCTTCTGGGGAATCGATACCGGGCGATGTCAGCGACGCAATAATATGCGCCTTGGGCACACCGTAGCGGGTATCGGGGAAATGCCAGGCGGTGATCGTTTCGCTATCGGCTATTAATCTCGGGGCATCTAATCTCGAGACATCTGACTGCGGGACATCCAGTTGCGAGACATTCGCCGAACGCTGCACCGGAATAAGGCTAAGGTCTTCGGGAATATAGGGGTTTGCCGCAGGCAGCGTCAAATCGTCAAACGCCGTTGGCGCGCGCCAGCTGGCCAAGGTCTTGCCCTCTATTTTGGCCACCGCATAGGGAGTCTGATACATCACACTGGTCCGGTCGCCCTCAACCTCTGGCGCGGACAGCGTTACCAACATATTGTCGGGGCGTATCAGTGCCGCAACCTGATGCAGCAGATCAGCATCAAATTCGCTCATCACATAGTCGGCGTGCAGTACATCGGCAACCGGATAGCGCTGCATCTTTGACGAGAGCATCGAAACATAACCGATAGGGTTCTGTTTTTCCTGAAACCTGAAGGCGATATCACTGAGCTGAGCGCTCTCATGGTAGCGCCACTGTTCAATGCCCTGCTGCTCGATTATCCGCAGCGTGGCAAAGAACATTTCAATAATCTCATCCTGATGACTGACACCGGACGGCGTCAGCGAGATATCCACCGAAAACAGTGCACCGCCGCGATCTTCAAGACCACTGCCCGCCGCAAGACCTTCGGCCCAACCGCGGCTTTTCAGCGCCTCGAGCAGACTGCCCTCGCCTTCGTGTCCGATCAGTGACCCGAGATAATTGACCGGCTTCTTCCGCCAGTGTGGCAACATTTTCGGCATGGGAAATGTCAGGCTTAACTCTCGGGAGTTCTGCAACGATGCGATGGAAATTTTCATCGGCAATCGGCCGGGCTCAAACAGCGGCGCAGCCGGTGCAGCGACCACCACATCGTTATTGGCGACAGTCGAAAAACGCGGTTCAACCATGGCCTGCAGCTCATCGAGGCTCTCGCTGCCAAACACCACCAGCTTCATAATATTGGCGGAATAGTATTTTTGGTAGATTGCCAGCAGTTCGTCACGCACCGGGCGGTTGTCAAAATCGGCCAGGGTTTCCAGCGTACCCACAGTAAACTTGCTTAACGGGTGCTGCGGATTAACCTGCTCCTGAAGCACATCCTGGCTGCGGCGAGCATCGTCTTTTATTTTTAATCGATACTCTGACTCAACCGCATTGCGCTCGCGATCGACATATTTGGCATCAAATTTGGGCGCCGAAAAAAACTGCGAAAAGCGATCCAGCGCCGGCTCAAGATAGGCCGCGTCAATATCAAAAAAATAGTTGGTGTCTTCGAGTCCGGTGCCGGCATTGTGGCTGCCGCCATGCTCACTGATAAAGCTCTGATACTCACCGGGCTCGGGATATTTTTCGGTACCCAGAAACAGCATATGTTCGAGAAAATGCACCAGCCCGGCGCGATCCTCGGGATTCTGGTAACTGCCGATATGCACGTCCAGCGAGGCCGCCGCCTTGTCGCTGCCAGGGTCGGAGATCAACAGCACATCCAGTTTGTTGGGCAACTGCAGATAACGGTACTCACGGCTGTCATTGGGGCTGGCAACAATCGCCTGATCGCCATCCGGCCCTGAACAGCCCTGTTGCAAAAGGGCAGCGGCCACAACCAGCATAACAAGCCAGCCTGATTTGACGCTGTTGAGTAGTTTATCGATCATTAAAAGCCCCTGAAAAATCTGCAAGAAAGTCTTTGTGAAAAGTTGCCACAGTTATTCTTAAACGGCGTCGCTTTTTTAATTATTGCCATCTCCGCCGTCGCCATTTAAATCAAGCGGCGGCTGTAAACTCAACTCCTGTTGAGCTCTGCGCGGCCAGGCGTTGTAGACCGCCTTGACCAGAGTGGCTAATGGAATGGCAAAGAACACGCCCCAGAAACCCCAAATGCCGCCAAACAATAGCACCGAGACAATAATAAAGACCGGATGCAAATTAACCACTTCCGAGAACAACAGCGGCACCAGCAGATTGCCATCGAGAAACTGAATCACGCCGTAGGCGCCAAACAGCCAAAAGAAATCATTGGTAAAGCCCCACTGCATATAACCGACCAGCAAGACCGGTAGTGTGACCACGGTGGCACCTATATAAGGCACCAGCACCGAGAGGCCGACCAGCAGAGCCAAAAGCGCGGCATAGTTAACGCCGAGCCACAGAAATACCGCGTAGGAGACCAGCCCGACAATTAATATTTCGATCGCCTTGCCACGCACATAGTTGGCAAACTGCATATCCATTTCATTCCAGATCGCTTTCATCACCGAGCGCTCTTCGGGCAGTAAATTGGATAAAAACAGCAGCAGCTCGTCTTTATCTTTGAGCATAAACAGCACCAACAGCGGCACCAGCACCAGATAGATCATGACACCGATCAGGCTCGGAAAACTGCTAATAGAAAAGCTCAGTGCCTGCTCCACCCAGTTGCCCACCTCGTCGGTAAGGCGCTCGGTAATCGACTGAATCTGCTCCGGGCTGACATAGTCCGCGTAGCGCTCCGGGAGCGCCGCCACGATCTCGCGAAAACGGCCAATCATCTTGGGAATTTCAGCAACCAGCAGCGATGTCTGGCGACCAATAATCGGAATCAGGCCGACAATAACGGAGATAAACCCGGCAACAAACAGCAGGTAGGTGCTGATAAGAGCCAGCGTTTTCGGTACGCCATGGCGCACCAACGTGTTGACCACACCCTGCAATAGAAAGGTTAAAATCAGTGCCGCAAACACCGGCCCCAGCACCGCCCCTAGGGTGGCAAAGATCACCAGCGAAACAATCAGAATAATGGTTAGCAGCAGTGCCTCTTCAGTACCGAGATACTGCTCTATCCATTTGTGGAAAATCTTTTTCATCCATTTACCTTTTTATCGGGCTTATATATCGGGCTTGTTCCGCAGCCGCCATTGATGCGCGCATTGAGCAGCTATCTGACCTGAAACTTGTGCATATTTCAACTGTCGAACTGAGCATAATTTTCCGCTACAGTAATCACGCTGCAAACTGCTGTTCCGACCTCAAATACAAACAGGCTCAAAAGGATCACCTTGATTAGCTTCTCCCCTTTCAGGCAATACCGGGCACTGTTTTTGTGCTGCATCCTCTGGTTCACCAGCAACCCTCTGACCGCCAATGATATCGAGCTTCCAGTGCTCGGCGATGCCGCTTCGGGAATTATTTCAAAGCAGCAGGAGTATGAACTCGGCCGCACCTGGTTAAAGGTTTTTCGCAGCCGTGTGCGCGCCTACGACGACCCACTGATGCAGATCTATCTCGAACAGCTACTCTACAATCTCGCCACCTACAGCGACCTGGAAGACCCACGCATTGAACTGGTACTGGTTAAAAACCCGACCATGAACGCCTTTGCCGTGCCTGGCGGCGTGGTCGGCTTTCACACCGGCGTGTTCGCCTACGCCGAAAATGAAGATCAGATGGCCTCTGTTCTGGCCCACGAACTGGCTCACCTCAGTCAGCGCCACTTTGCCCGCGGTGCTGAAGCGCAGAAAAAGAATTCCATGATCAATATGGCCGGACTGTTGACCACTATTGTGCTGGCTGCCACCGCCGGCGGTGATGCCGCCAGCGCGGCAATGGTGACCTCCCAGGCATTGGCACTGGACAACCAGCTGCGCTACAGCCGCTCCAATGAGCAGGAGGCCGACCGCATGGGCCTGGCGACCATGAAGCGCGCCAATCGCGATCCCGGCGCGGTGGCTGATATGTTTGCCACGCTGCTAAAAGCAACCCGCTACACCAGCAGTCGACCACCGGAATTCCTGCTCACCCACCCGATAACCGAAAAACGTATCGGCGATGCCCGCAGTCGCGCGATGGGCACCTCGATGCGGCAGTACGAACAAAATCCGGAGTTTTATTTAATGCGCGCCCGAGCTCTGGTGGCGATGGATAAAACGCCGACGGAGAGCATTGACCGTTTCAGCGC
>JALRJD010000325.1 GCA_023255165.1 Porticoccaceae bacterium
CCGGTGGCTGAGGCGCAGGCGCTGCCGTCATCTCGCGAGGTGCCTGAGAGCATATTGTTGCGGTAGTCGTACTGCAGGTATTCGAAGCGCAGCCCTGTTTCAACGCTTAGGCGATCATTGGCCTGCCACTCGGCGTTGGCAAACAGCGCTATCTGCTGGCTATCGACATCAAAGTCGTAATGTTGGCCTTGAAAACGAACATTATTGGGCGAGCCGAGCGCATTGGCTTGAAACTCTTTTATCCACATGCTGGCCCATTCAATATCGCTGCCGAGCCAAATAGTGGTGGACGCGTTTAGACTTGTTTTATAGCTCGATTGCACGCCAGCACTGGTTTGGCCGTTTTCTTCCAGAGGTTGTCCTGGCAGAAAGTGCTGTAAAAAAACCATGTCGCTGTGGCGCACATAGGGTGTTATTTGCCACTCTGCGGCAGTTGCCGTGGTTCCGCTAAGTTGTGTTGACAGGCGCAGGGCTTGAGCGTCGCGATAGGCTTCTGGATTGGGATTGGTTTTCCAGATTGCAGGGTCTTTATAGGCGTCGTCACCGCGCACGTAACCTGCGGTTTCTTGATTGAGATTCACGACGCTTAGATGGGTTTTGGCGGTCAAGGCATCGCCAGTCCATGTATGTTTGATCGTGACTTTCTGTTGATCAAAGCCGGATTGGTCTTTAAACCCGCCATCTCTGACACCATTTGCGGCCACCTGCCAGCGCTGCGAACCCTGTTCTTGCTGCCAGCCTAACTTTACTCTGTGGTAGTCGTGGCTGCCCGTCTCAACTGAGAGCGCGTTGCGATCAATGTCAGCAGAGAGACTGTTTATCACACCGTGCATGGCATTTGAGCCGTAAAATACCGTACCGGGGCCGCGCCAGACTTCGAGGCCTGCGGCTTGTTCGGTATTTATTTCAAACAGCTGATTGACGTTGCACATGCCGGTGGGCCGTATCGGTAAGCTGTCTTCTGTCACGAGTATCTCTGCGCAGCTTCCAGCACCGGTAAAAACAGGCGAGCGCACGGAGGGGAGGAGTTCTTGACCATTGCCGCGGCTCAACCAAACGCCGGGGAGTCGAGCGGTGGCTTCGCTGATATGGGCGTGGCCAACACGGGTTAAATCGTCCGCTGCGAGCTGACCCACTGCACCGATTAG
>JALRJD010000015.1 GCA_023255165.1 Porticoccaceae bacterium
ATGAAAGCGGCCGGCGTCCCCACAGTTCCCGGCTCTGATGGCCCTCTGACCGATGATCCCGCGGCATTGCGTGAAATGGCTAAAAAGATTGGCTATCCGGTTATTATCAAAGCCGCTGCAGGCGGCGGCGGTCGCGGCATGCGCGTTGTCGAAAATGAAGAGAACCTGGTGAACTCGGTGACCATCACCAAGACGGAAGCCCAGGCCGCATTTGGCGATGGCACAGTCTATATGGAAAAGTTTTTGCAGAACCCGCGCCACGTTGAAGTTCAGGTTCTTTCCGACGGTCAGGGCAGCGCCATTCATCTTGGCGACCGCGACTGCTCACTGCAACGCCGCCACCAGAAGGTTCTCGAAGAGGCACCCGCGCCCGGCATTCCCGAAGAGGCGCGTCAGGCTGTTTTTAAAAGCTGCACCAATGCCTGTATTGAAATCGGCTACCGCGGAGCGGGCACATTTGAGTTTCTCTATGAAGACGGCCGCTACTACTTTATTGAAATGAACACACGCGTGCAGGTCGAACACCCGGTATCAGAGATGATTACCGGCATCGATATTGTTAAAGAGCAGCTGTTGATTGCCAGTGGCAAGCCGCTGGGTTTCAAGCAGGAAGATGTTATCTTCCGCGGCCACTCCTTCGAATGCCGAATCAATGCTGAAGACCCGGTGACCTTTTTACCACAGCCCGGCACCATCAAGGCCTATCACGCCCCCGGGGGCAACGGCGTACGTGTCGACTCGCATATCTATAACGGCTATCGCGTGCCGCCCAACTACGACTCGCTGATCGGCAAAATCATCACCTATGGTCGCGACCGAAATTCAGCACTTTCGCGCATGCGCAACGCGCTGGACGAAATGATGATCGACGGCATCAAAACCAATATTCAACTTCATCAGGAACTGGTTCTCGACCCTGAATTCCAAAAAGGTGGCGTTAATATCCACTACCTTGAGAAAAAACTCGGGCTGTAATCAGCAGCCCGACTTTTCTCCATGCAATGGCTTCAGCTGATTATCGATGCAACCCGCGAGGGCAGTGGTGCCATTGAAGATGCACTGCTGCAGTGTGGCGCGGTTTCGGTAACTCTGGAAGACGCCGCCGACCAGCCAATTTTTGCGCCTGGCGTCGGTGAAATGCCGCTCTGGGACAACTGCAAAATAAAAGCCCTTTTCGCCGCCGACAGCGACACTAGCCAAACCTCGGCCCAGCTCGAGCGGCTGCTTTCTGCACCGTTGCAGATGCGTTGGGAGCAACTCGAAGATAAAGACTGGTCGCAGGAGTGGAAGAAATATTTCTCGCCACTCAAGTGCGGTGAGCGACTGTGGATCTGCCCCAGCTGGATTGATCCCCCGGATGCCAATGGCATCAATCTCAGTCTCGACCCGGGACTGGCCTTTGGCACCGGCAGCCATCCAACCACCCATCTCTGCCTGCGCTGGCTCGACAAACAGGATCTCAATGGACAGACGGTGATCGATTACGGCTGTGGATCCGGCATTCTCGGCATTGCCGCACTGCTGCTCGGCGCCAAAAATGTTATCGCGGTGGATAACGACCCCCAGGCGTTGCTGGCCACCCGCGACAATGCCCAGCGCAATAACATCGCCGCCGAACGAATCAGCACCTACCTGCCCGAAGAGGTCCCGCAGGGCACAGTGGGCCAGACTATGGTGGCCAATATTCTTGCCGCGCCACTGATTGAGTTGGCGCCAACTATTACCGCGTTAACCGCTGCCAATGGGCTGCTCTGTCTGTCGGGGCTGTTGGAACACCAGATTGACGCGGTTAGCCATCCCTACCGAGATTGCTTTGAGTTTGATGCCCCGGCAATCGAGTCCGAGTGGGCGCAGCTGACCGCGGTAAAGAAAAACCGGATTTAACTGCAATCGGTTCCCAGCTGCTAGAATCAGCAAAAGCTTCGCTGGAAAAATCATGCCTGACTTAACCACCAGATGTCCCACCTGCGCCACCACATTTCGTCTTGCCCGGGAGCAACTCGAAGTGGCCAATGGCATGGTGCGCTGTGGAAAATGCATAACGGTTTTTGATGCCAACGAACAGTGGGCAACTGCGGAAGCCGACAGCAAAATAGAAAAAACTGACCGGGCCGAAGACGCCGAGAGATTACCGGTGCTTACCGCACTACTACATAATGAATTTGGCTCTTCAATCGACAACTCAGTCGACAACTCAGTCGACAAGCAAACCGGCACTGGCACTTCGTCCGAAAAAGCCGGCCGGCTATTTTTTAAGCTGCTGGTTATTGTGCTCGGCGCGCTGCTATTGGCCGCGCAGTACAGTTATTTTTTCAGCCGCGAGCTAAGCCAGGTGGAAAGCTGGCGGCCGGCGATCAATAATTTCTGTCATTATCTCGGCTGCAAAATTGATCCTTATCGCGATCTCGACAAGCTGGCGATCAGACAGTTTATTGTGCACTCGCATCCTGTTCAGCCCGGCGCGCTAACTGTCGACCTGATTATTGAAAATCGCGCACCCTTTGCGCAGCCCTATCCCAGCATCGCCATTCGCTTTGAGGATATACAAAATCAGTTGATCGCCAGGCGTACTTTCAGCGCCCGGCAATATCTATCTGAAAATCCAAATAGTCTAGTATTGCAGTCTAATTCGATTCCACCCAGCGCACGAAGTCGCGTCAATTTCGGTCTTGTCGACCCCGGAGTGACCGCGGTGAATTATTCGGTCGAGCTGACAAACGAATAAAATCACTTTTTTTAATTGATCACTTTTTAATCAGCTAAGCTCAATGTATCATTAGCGCCCTTTTACGCAGACCACCCCCTTCGAGGCGAATTTGTTCAATATCGGCCCCTATCAGATCAAGCGAAAGACAGTGCTGGCACCTATGGCCGGCGTAACTGATCTGCCCTTTCGCCAACTCTGCCGGGAAATGGGTGCCGGTCTGGTGGTATCGGAAATGGTCGCGGCGGAGCCGAGCACCTGGTCGAGCAAGAAGTCCCAATTGCGCATTCAGTTCGCCGACGAGCCAGCGCCAAGGTCTGTTCAGATCGCCGGCTACGATCCAACCATGATGGCCGACGCCGCGCGTTTTAATGTTGCACAGGGCGCGGAAATAATTGATATCAATATGGGCTGCCCGGCCAAAAAAGTTCTTAAAAAAGCTGCCGGATCGGCGCTGCTGCAACAGCCTGACCTGGTGCGCGA
>JALRJD010000261.1 GCA_023255165.1 Porticoccaceae bacterium
CCTGACTCTGGTTGGCCACTTTTCGCTGCTGCAGAGCGACTTCGGCATTGAGCCGTTTTCACTGTTTAACGGCCTGCTTAAAGTTGAAGACAAACTGGAGATAGAGTTTCAGCTAAAGGCTAAACGCTTATAGCGTTTGCTTGACAGCAACTGGTTACGGTCAAGATGCCGATCGCGGACAAAACCCCTGAGCCGGCACATTTAACGCGCTGTTAAATTTGCTCGATAGATTCTGAAAAGCGATTAAACCGGTCAGCTCGATAATACCGTCGTCATCAAAAAATCCTCGCAGGCGATCCATCAGCTCATCGGTTACAGTGCCGTCGGTGTATGTAACCGCGTCGGTATATTCGAGAACGGTTTTTTCCCGCTGATCAAAAATCGTCTGATTGCGCCAGTCGGCCAGCGCCAGCATTTTATCCATTGAGCCAGAGCGCTGTGCCAGAGTCGCCGAGTTGATATCGACACAGAAATGGCAGTCATTGATCTGCGACACACGCACTGTCACCAGCGACCGCAACACCGGACTCAGCGGTGAGCTTTTGCGATCGAGCACGCCATACATCAAGGCCACGCTGACAAACAGTTTTGGCACCCGCCCCCAGAGCAGACCGGGGTCGAGCACGGCGCCATATTTGCGTTTCTGGTTCCAGAAAAAAGGTCGCAGATACCAGGGATAGCGATTCAGGGGTTTGGTCGGGATATACATATAGCTGCCTGTTTAACGATTGCCTGTGGTGCGTAAGCGGGTCTTGTGAACGAGTCTCTTAAGCCGGTCTTTGCAGTGTAGCAAGGAGACATTCTTTTCCAAACAGGCGCTTTCTTTTACATACGGGCGCTTTTATTTCCGAACAGGCTGCTTTCAAGCCTACCAAGGAATCGATTTATTATCCCAATCGAGATAGGAGAGCTCACCGTCAAGCTCGGCATGATCCATAATCTGGCACAGGCGTTCGGCGACGAACTGCGGCGTAAATAGTTTGTCGCTGGGCACAGCAGCCTGGAATGGTTTTGACAATGCGGTGTCGGTAGTACCCGGATGAAACGAAATCAGCTTGACGTTTTTAATGCGCCGCGAATATTCAATCGCCACTGTGCGCATCAGCATATTCAGCGCCGCTTTGGAACTGCGGTAGGCATACCAGCCGCCCAGATGGTTGTCGCCGATGCTGCCGACCCGAGCGCTGAGCGCTGCGACTACACAGCGCTGCGGCCCCTTTAAAACCCGGTGTAATAATTTCAGCCACAGAACCGGCACCACAGCGTTGGCCTGAAACACCTGATGCAGCGCGTCGGCATTAATATCTTCAAGGCGTTTTTCCGGCCACAGGGTTCCTTCTTGCCCTGAACTGTGCAAAATGCCATGGCAAATACAGACCCGACTGATGCGGCCCGAGTAAGGCTGCAGCTGCTCGACCACTGCCGCCATGTCAGTTTCGTTATAGTCACTGGTGATCCACTGCACCCTTCGGTTTGCCTGCGCTTCCGTGAGCTGCTCCGGCAGCGGATTGCGGCTTACCGCCACCACGGTTTCAATACCAGCGTCAGCCATTAGTTCGGCAATAATGGCGCGAGCCAGACCACCGCTGGCGCCCAACACCAATGCAACTGCAGGCGCACTCATAACTCACCCGGCTTGATGGCGCAGACTTCGCAACGGGAACTGCCAGTCAATAATTTGGAGATACGCGCGCGGTGTTTGGCAAAAAACAGATAGACCCAATGCGAAACCTGCTTAACCAGCGGCCAGCGCAAGATCGCCACCCAGTGGCGCTTGCCCACCAGTGACCAGGCTTGATAGGTCACATCCAGCGCATAAATAATCTCTCCGCTGGCGAGCTGGCCATGGAGAATCTGATCGGCGCGCAGCGGATCAATATGCGGAAACCGCTGCGCAAAACCCTCAGCGTGAATATCTTCCAGGGCAATTTTTTGTTCGCTGTCGAGTCTGCTCAGGTGCCGCATCTCAGAGACGCAGAGCGGACAGCCACCATCGTAAAAAATGGTTAGCTCGGTCATCGTTTAAACTCCCTGCATCATTAACGTTTGCACCATTAATGCCAGCACCACGGCATGCATGATGACCACCAGCGCGGTAATGCGCAGACGCATCGACCAATAGCTGCTTTGAGTAATTTGACTATTTTGAGTGATTTGAGTGATTTGAGAAGTCCCCGCAAAAGCCATACGCTCAACCCAGAGTAAACTTAAAAACCCCGCCATCAAAAGCGCCACCGCAAACAATGTCATAAATGGCGCCAGATAAATTAACAGCAACGATGCCCAGGCATTGAGTGCCACCAGGTTGCTAAATAAAATTGCCGCGGCGGGCGGCCGAGCCTGATCACTCAGGCGGCTGCGCTCCCACAGTGCACCACTGAGAAAGCTTAAAATCACTGCGCTGTAGGCAATAAAAACATAGGGTGCATAGAGCCCAAACAGCGAAGCACTGTGCAGACCCTGGCCATTAACCCAGGCGCCGACCATCACTGCGGTCAGCAGAACAAATGGCACGCAACCCAGATCGCCCAACAACGAGGTCAGCTGGTACTGTTGGGGCTGAGTTTGAACGGGATCTGTCACAGTGGCACACTCGGGTAAGATTTGAATAGCTCGGAAGTCACTCATCAATCGCAATCGTTA
>JALRJD010000004.1 GCA_023255165.1 Porticoccaceae bacterium
AGGACTGGTTGTGTACAGTTCCGGCGCTCAAGAGAAGAGCCGCGCAAGCCGGTAACAGTTTATGGTGAGGTGTCCGAGTGGCTGAAGGAGCACGCCTGGAAAGTGTGTAAACGTTAATAGCGTTTCGAGGGTTCGAATCCCTCTCTCACCGCCAAAAAGAGATCCTCTGCATTAATGATGCAGAGGATTTTTTTTAGGTGTAAGAGGGTGAGAACCCTCGCCGGTTCGACAAAATGCGATAGCATTTTGGACGCCGAAGGCGGTCCGCAGGACTTGCTAACAGCCTTTAGGCTGTTAGCAATCAACCTCTCTCTCACCGCCAAAAAGAGATCCTCTGCATCGATGATGCAGAGGATTTTTTGTATCAATGTTTTTATATCAATCAGCTCTGATTTGTTATCGCCTCAATCTCTTTCTTCAGCCACGATTCCTGCAACTTCGCCGGCCAGTTTTCGGGCATCTGCACCGCGAGACTTGCAATCCCGTTGATAAAAATAGTCAGGTGCACAGCCTGGGTTTCACAGTCGAGTGATTCAGGAAGTTCGCCCCTGAGTTTGGCTGCGGTTAGCACTCGCTGAAACAGCACATTGGCTTCTTTAAGCCCTCGACCGCGCTCTTCGGTTAATGCTTTATTGTCCGAGGCCATCCCCCAAAAGCCAAACCACAGCATCCAGTCGATGCGTTGGCCAACGTTGGTTGGCAGGCATTCCGTGAGACAGTCGAAAACACTTTTGCCCGCCATCATTGCCCGCTCGACCCGCGAGGCGGTTCTATGGCGCGCGGAAAGATAGGTGAAGTTGAGCAGATCTTCTTTGTTATGAAAGTAGTGGCCGATAATGGCGGAGCTGTAGCCAGCTTCTTTTGCCACGGCGCGAACCGTAACTGACTGGATGCCGCTGCGGGCGACAAGCTTGCCGACGGCGGCGGCGATTTCCAGACGACGGGAATCATGGTTAACAACTGCTGGCAATGCGTTCTCCTTGTGATGCTCCGGTTTCTTGGCGTCCTACTATAGGCATGACATTAATAATCGGCCAGTTTACCTTTTAAGCGGCGTAACGCCAGCTCTCGATGTCTGGGTTATTTGGATTGCGCCGATAAACCCAGATATTTTTTATATTACACAATTGTATAATATATATAAAATAAAATGGTTATATAAATCAATAATATAAAAATAATAGTAAAAATAATAAGACTTTATTATTGAACTGTTTAATACATGGTGATACTGTTTTTTTCCTATTTACACGAAGCCCACCGTTGGGTGTACAACCAAAAAATAACGTTTTAGCAATTTAGAATCGTAGAGGGGAAATCATTGTGAGTGAGAACCAAACCAACTGGGATATTGAAGCTGATGTTGTTGTGCTGGGGTCGGGCGGAGCGGCTTTAACTGCTGCGATCAGTGCTCATGATTTCGGCGTCGAGGAAGTGGTCATTCTGGAAAAAGGTAATATGGTTGGTGGCACCACAGCCATGTCTGGCGGCATGTTGTGGATTCCCAATAACCACCACCAGGCAGAGATCGGGGTTACTGATTCCGATGACGATATCGTCGCTTATCTCGATGGTCTGGCCCCGGATATGCTCGACCCGGAAACCCTTGGCGCCTTTCTTGAAAATGGCCCAGAGATGTTGCGCCATATGGCGGATAAAACACCGGTACGTTTGCGTGCGTTCCCCGGCTTTCCCGATTATCAACCGTATATTCCTGGTGGCAAGCCCGATGGCGGTCGCTCGCTGGATAATGATGCGTTTTCCTTTGAGCGGCTTGGAAAGTGGGCGACGCGGGTTAACCCAAGCAAAATGGAATACTCTCTGCGTGGCAGTCTCATTGAAGCGGCTAGCGGTGGTCTTGACGAGGAGACACTTGCCTACCGAGAAAAGCACGATTACCGAGGGCTGGGTGAGGCGCTGGTGGGCTCACTGCTAAAAGCTATTCTCGACCGTAATATTCCGATTGAATTTGATACCCGGGCTCGCACTTTGATCAAGGATGGCAGTCGCGTGGTTGGCGTGATCGCCGAAAACGGCGAAGGCGAAATCCGAGTTCGCGCCCGCAAAGGTGTGGTAATTGCCACCGGTGGTTTTGAGTGGAATGAAGAGTTGGTGAAGACCTTTATTCGCGGCCCGCTTACCGGTCCGGTCAGTGTGCCGGAAAACGAGGGTGATGGTCTGCTGATGGCCATCGAAGCTGGCGCCAAACTGGGCAATATGCAAAACGCGTTTTGGATGCAGTCGGTGTTGGAAAAGAAAGTGGAACATCGTGACGCCAAACCAAACTACCTGTTGGGCTCGGATGAGCGCGCGCGACCCGGTGCCATTCTGGTCAACCGTGCGGGCAAGCGTTTTGTTAACGAGGCGGCAAACTATAATGCCCTTGGCATGAGTCTGCATGCGTTTGATGCCGGCACCCACACCTACGCCAATCTGCCTTACTGGTTGATTATCGACCAGCGCTATCGCGATAAGTACCCGATTTTTAATGCCAAGGACGGACAGCCCGACCCATCCTATGTGATGAAAGCCGACTCGCTGAAAGAGCTGGCCGAGATTGCGGGAATCAACCCGCAGGGTCTTGTCGCATCGGTCGAACGCTTTAATGGCATGGTTGCAAAGGGCCATGATGATGACTTTAATCGCGGTGACAATACCTATGACAACTGGGTGTTCTGGGGCGATCAGTCATACGAGCCGCCGCACTGCACGCTGGGTGCGTTGGATCAGGGTCCGTACTACGCAGTCAAGATGGAAGCTGGTGCTCTGGGTACCAATGGTGGCCCGAAAACCAATGGCAATGCCCAGGTGCTTGATTGGAATAACGACCCGATTCCCGGGTTATATGCGGCCGGCAATGTGATGGCCGCTGCCTTGAAGCATATCTATCCTGGCGCGGGTGGTACTATCGGGCAGGGCATGACCTTCGGCTATATCGCCGGGCGCCATGCGGCAACTGAAGGGGGAATTTAATATGCGCACAAACCTGAAACTGGTAGAGGATTTTTACAAGTCGATTGTCGAGGGAGATCTTGATTTGTACGCATCGGTTATTCACGACGATGTTGTGCTTTCAATCCCTTTGCGTAGCGGGGTGCTTCGCGGAGACTACGCTGGCAAAGCGAGATTGGTTAGCGAGGTGTTTCCCCATGTTGTGGCTCAGGTGGATGTTGACAATTTCAGCTTCTGCAAGCGCTACAAAATCATGAGCGCTGACAGCAACTGCATTGTTGCCATTTGTGAAGCGGAGGGCACTGCGCGAAGTGGCAAGCGCTATGACCAGATCTACGCCCATCTGTTTAATTTCAAAGATGGCCAAATCAGCAAGTTAATCGAGTTTTGCGACAGCGCTCTGGCGAATCGAACTATCTGGGAGAATGTTGCTCCACTGCAGCCAGATGCGGAGTTTTCCTACTGATTTGAGTGTCAGCCGTTCACTAGCCACATAACAATAAATCGGAT
>JALRJD010000104.1 GCA_023255165.1 Porticoccaceae bacterium
ATTCCTTTGCGCCTTTCAGCGCTCGGAAAACTCGCTTTGCATCCCTGCAAAGCTCAGACAGTTCCGTCGCTCAGCCTGAAAGTCGCTGCAGTCATAAGCGGACCCTGATTGCTCCCAAGGGTCTGCGGATACTGTGCTCTGATCTGGCACCGAGCACTTTCAAAGAAGTCTCGCATTTGGCACTGAGCATGACCGAGAGGGATCGGAAAGGTCTTCCAGGTTTTGGTCAAACCGATGTAATCCAATGGATTCCTTTAGCTAGCTTCACTCCTTAGGAATGATGAGATAAAAGAGACTCCCGTGAAAAGATGGAATAAAAAGCTATCTCGGGGTGTCGAGTTAAGGGCGGCTGCGGGAGAATGGAGAACCTGTGCTCAGAGCGACAATTAATATTTATTGTCTGCGTGAAACCATAATCAATTTAAACGAGCCACTTCTGGCAACTTCTTCAACCTGCGGAAAATAATCCCGGGCTTTCTTTTCCAGCGCAATAAAATTATTCACTACAAACAGTGCCCGTCCGGTTGGAGCTAACAAGCGCATCGCGGCCCGGAGAAATTTCTGCGTCAACTCGCTATCAATGTTAAACCCCTGATGAAAAGGAGGATTGCACACTATCGCGCCAAAGCGGCCCGTGATCTCACTGCCGGCATCACCGGCAATGACAGTTCCATTTATCTGCAGTGCGTCAAAGTTTGCCTTGCAGGCGCGCAGCGCAGCGGCATTGTTGTCGGTGGCGGTGATTTCTGTGAAACCCTGTTGAGCAGCGGCGCAGGAGAGATAACCGTAGCCGCAGCCAAGATCGAGCAGGGATTGCGGTGGCTGTTGATAGCGCTGCAGAAAGTTGGCTAGGTGCTGAATCAAAAAGGCACTGCCCTGATCGATTTTATTCCAGCCAAAAATCCCCGGCTTGCTTTGCAGCGGCAAGTTATGCGGGCATTTAATTGGCCGCAGATTAGCGTAGTCCTTGTCATCCAGCGCTGGCTGATCATCGCTGTGTTTGGTGATTCGGGCCAGATAATAGTTGCCCTGTTTTTGTGGCTGACAGTTGTCGCCAAAGAGTTTGCAGGCGTGACGGGTGTAGGTTTTTACGCCGTCGGTTTTTTCACCACTCAACATCAACAGGCCGCCGGGTTTTAACAGCGTCAATGCCTGGTTGATTATATGGTGACTGACGGCGCGTTCTTTGGATACGCGAAACAGAATGGCGTCAAGGCTGGCCGCTGGCTGTGCGGAAAAGTCGAAGTCATTAAACAGGGTCGGCACGCCGGCTTGCTCTGCGGCGCGGGCAATCTCAAAGCGATTGCTGATCAGTTGCCGCGTGGATTTGCCAGAGTGAGCCACATTAGACCAATTCGCAGAGGCCCAGTTTTCGTCGGCGACAATCAGGCAGTTGCCGTGAATATCCGGCAGCTGTTGCACCAGCAGTTCAACACTGGGGTCGCTCATGATCCGCCAGTCAAGATGCTGGCCACTTCCGCTTCGGTCAGTGGTCGGTAGTCGCCCGGCTCGAGTGTCTCGTCGAGCACAATATCGCCGACCTGTGTGCGATGCAGTGCCTCAACATGGTTGCCAAGTGCGGCGAACATACGCTTAACCTGATGATATTTTCCTTCAGCGATGCTCAGCAGCACGGTGCGCTCGTCGATTACTTCCATGGTTGCAGGCAGGCAGGGGTGCTTTTCGCCCTCCAGCCAGACGCCATTGGCGAGTTTGTCTTGATAGTCGGGGCTGATGGGCACGCCCAGCGTGACAAGGTAGATTTTTTGGCAGTCACTGCGCGGCGAAGTCAGGCGATGGTTCCACTGGCCGTCGTCGGTGATCAGCAGCAGACCGGTGGTGTCGATATCCAGACGTCCGGCTATTTGTAGTTCTGCGCTGCGGTGCTCATAGATCAGATCGAGGGCGGTGGTGTTGGTATTATCTTTGGTTGCCGAGACCACGCCCGCGGGCTTGTTAAGCATAAAGTAACGATGCGTTGGCGCCAGGATAGCCGAGCCGTCGATGCAGATGGTTTCACTGCCGCTGACTTTTTGCGCCGGATTGGTGGCCGGCTCGTCGTCGATGGTGATATCGCCATACTTTATATAGCGTTTTACCTCGCTGCGCGAGAGGTCGGTGGCGTTGCTGATATATTTGTCGAGTCTGAGCATTATTGGTTGTTCAGCAGACGGGCGGCGTCTTTGGCAAAGTAGCTGAGAATGCCATCCGCGCCGGCGCGCTTAAAGGCCAGCAGTGATTCAAGAATGACGGCGTCGCGCTGCAGCCAGCCATTGTCGAAGGCGGCACAGTGCATGGCATATTCGCCGCTGACCTGATAGGCAAAGGTCGGCGCTCTGAGCTCATCTTTAACACGTCTTACTACATCCAGATAGGGCATGCCGGGCTTGACCATAATCATATCGGCGCCCTCTTCGAGGTCCAGTGCGCACTCGTGCAGCGCTTCATCGCTGTTGGCTGGATCCATCTGATAGGTTTTCTTGTCGCCACCTTTAATATTGCCGGCCGAACCGACCGCGTCGCGGAAGGGGCCATAGTAGCTGGAGGCGAACTTGGCGGCGTAGGCCATGATCAAGGTGTTCACAAAACCGTTGTCTTCAAGCTCTTCGCGGATCGCCCAGATGCGGCCATCCATCATGTCTGAGGGCGCGACGATATCGGCACCGGCTTCGGCGTGAGAGAGTGCTTGCCTGGCGAGGGTTTCGACGGTGATGTCGTTAAGTACATAGCCCGTTTGTTCGTCGATAATGCCGTCCTGGCCATGGGTGGTAAACGGGTCGAGGGCAACATCGGTAATCACACCCAGTTCAGGCACCGCCTGTTTCACTGCGCGCACAGCGCGCTGGGCCAACCCTTCGGGATTGTATGCCTCTTCCGCAAGCAGCGATTTCTTCTCGTCCGGGGTGACCGGAAATAGCGCGATGGCGGGAATGCCTAGTGCGGCAACTTCGCGTGCTTCCTCCACCAGCAGATCAATTGACAGACGTTCAACGCCAGGCATGGAGGCGACGGCCTGGCGCTGCTGACTGCCTTCGACTACAAACAGTGGCAGGATCAGATCATTGGCGCTGAGCGATGACTCGCGAACCAGACGCCGGGCAAAATCGGTGGCGCGGGCGCGGCGCATACGAGTATAGGGATAGGGGCCACGTTGGCTCGAAAAGCTCATGGGTACTCCAAAAAGTGATGCTGCAATCGATATAGTTTCCAGGCGCAATGATACGGAAAAATGCAAGCTGTGGGGTGACTATCTCTCTGATCTTTATTCCTGCTCTATTTTTGAGCGGATTTCGCCGATTACAGTGTTTTAAACACGGCCTCTGCCGAATCCAGCGTAAATTGGATATCGCTGTCTGTGTGCGCGGCGGACATAAAGCCGGCTTCATAGGACGCGGGCGCAAGATAGACGCCGGCCTCAAGCATGCCATGGAAAAACTTGCCGAAGCGTTCAGTGTCGCAGCGCATCACTTGCTGATAGTTAATGATGTGCTCTTCCTCGGTGAAGAAGATTCCCCACATGGTGCCGACATGGTTGCTGGACATGGGGATGCCTGCGGCGGCGGCGCGTTCGCGCAGACCATTGACCAGTTGATCAGTGTGCGCAACCAGCGGGTCGAGAAACCCGGGTCGGGAAACTTGATTGAGAGTGGCCAGTCCGGCGGCCATGGCTACCGGATTACCAGACAGTGTGCCAGCCTGATACACCGGGCCGAGTGGAGCGATCTGCTCCATGATATCGCGTCTGCCGCCGAACGCGCCGACCGGCATACCACCGCCAATGACCTTACCGAGGCAGATCAAGTCTGGGGTAATGCCATAGTAAGCACTTGCTCCCTGGGGGCCAATGCGGAAGCCTGTCATTACTTCATCAATAATTAACAAGGCGCCGGATTCGCTGCAGCAATCCCGCAGTGCCTGCAAAAAGCCCGGGATCGGTGGCACGCAGTTCATATTACCGACTACTGGCTCGACAATAATGCAGGCGATCTGATCACCGATCTCGGCAAAGGTCTCTACAACCTGTTCGATATTGTTGTAGCTCAGGGTGATGGTGTGGTCGGCCAACGATGCTGGCACGCCAGGCGAGCTGGGTACGCCGAGTGTCAGCGCGCCGGACCCGGCCTTGACCAGCAGCGAATCGGAGTGGCCGTGATAGCAGCCTTCAAATTTCACAATCTTGTCGCGCCCGGTGAAGCCTCTGGCCAAACGGATCGCGCTCATGGTCGCCTCGGTACCTGAATTGACCATGCGTACCATCTCCATGCCTGGTACCTGTTCGCAGATCTTGTCGGCGAGCAGGATTTCCAGTTCGGTTGGCGTGCCAAAGGTCATGGCTTTTTCCAGCTGTTCACGAATCGCATCCAGTACAATCGGGTGGCCGTGGCCGAGAATCATCGGCCCCCATGACATGACATAGTCGATATAGCGTTTGCCGTCCGCATCGAACATGTAGGCGCCGTGGGCGCGATCAAAAAAGAGCGGGGTGCCGCCGACCGCGCGAAACGCTCTTACCGGAGAGTTAACCCCACCCGGGATATGTTTTTGAGCGGCGTCGAAAAGTTGTTTGGAGCGGGGGCCGGCGTATGTCATGACAAATTCCTGGGTGCTGGTTTGATGGTGTTATTTGAAGCGGTTAAAAAACGGCCGACCATTATCGCGAATATCGCTGGTCGATGCTATTTGTGACACGCCGTGCATGCGTGATACGTGGTTGGCTAACGGCTGGATGGCTGATTCAGGAAAAGGGTTTAACAATCACCAGAATAACAATGGCCACCAGAAACAGCACAGGCACTTCATTGAACACCCTGAAATAGACATGGCTTTTGTCACTGACGCCATCGCGTAATTGCCGCAGATGCACGGCACAGCTAAAGTGATAGCCAATCAATACGACCACCAGCAGTGCTTTTAATTGAAACCAGGTTTGGCTGAGATAATAATCCGCGGACATGGAAACCAGCCAGCCGCCAAGTACGACGGTGGCAATCATCGACGGTGTGGCGATGCCTCGGTAGAGTTTGCGCTCCATAACAATAAAGCGCTCGATGCTGAGGCTGTCTTCCGACATGGCGTGATAGACAAACAGTCGGGGCAGATAAAACAGTGCGGCGAACCAGCAGATAACGGCAATAAGATGAAAGGCCAGAACCCATTCGTACACGCAACACCCCCGGAAAACATTGGCTGTGGAGAGGTTTGATCTCGCTATAAAACCCACAGACGCTATAAGATTCGGGTATTATAGACCGACAAATTATTTCTGGATAACGAAAAGAGAAAGCCCGTGATTAAAATTGGAATTGTCGGAGCAACAGGCTACACCGGGGCGGAACTGCTCAGGTTGTTGGCTGTGCATCCGCAGGCGCAAGTAACAGTCATTACCTCTCGCGGTGAGCAGGGCAAGCCGGTTGCCGATCTCTATCCGAGTTTGAGAGGCATTATCGACTTGGTATTTTCTGAGCCCGATGTGGATCAGCTGGCGCAGTGCGACATCGTGTTTTTTGCCACACCCCACGGCGTGGCCCAGAGCATGGTGCCCGATATTCTGCAGCGCGGCGTTAAGGTTATCGACCTGTCTGCCGATTTTCGAATAAAAGATGTAGCGGTTTGGGAGAGCTGGTATGGCCAGCCCCACGGCGCACCTGAGCTGATTCCTCAGGCGGTCTATGGATTACCTGAACTGAACCGTGACGCCATCGCCAAAGCGACATTGATAGCTTGCCCCGGATGTTATCCAACCAGTGTGCAGCTCGGGTTTTTGCCGCTGCTGGAAGCCGGTTGCGTGGATCTTGGCGACCTTATTGCCAACTCGGCCTCAGGGGTCAGTGGCGCTGGGCGTCAGGCGAGTATTGGCGGGCTGCACAGCGAAGTGAGTGACAGTTTTAAAGCTTATGCGGCCTCCGGTCACCGACATCACCCGGAGATTGTTCAGGGGCTAAATGATATTGCCGCGCTGGCGGATGGCGCGCTGGTGAATGGTGCACAGGCGTCGGTGAATTTGACCTTTGTGCCGCATCTACTGCCGATCAACAGAGGCATTCATACAACTTTATATGCCAATCTCACTGATCCGGGTGTTGATGTGCAGGCACTGTTTGAGGCGCGCTATGCGAACGAACCATTTGTTGATGTGATGCCCTCGGGCAGTCATCCCCAGACCAACTCTGTGCGCGGTTCCAACTACTGCCGCATTGCTGTGCACCGTCCGAATGGCGGCGCCAAGGTGATCGTGCTGGTGGTTGAGGATAATTTGACCAAGGGTGCTTCAGGTCAGGGAATACAGTGTATGAATATTATCTGTGGTCTGGCTGAAGAGACCGGGTTGGCTGCGCCAGCACTGCTGCCCTGATGCCGGAAGTTAAGTCGGTTGTTGTCACCTATCGGCCAAAACTGGTCTATCTCTCTGTGTTTGCGATCTGCGCGTTGGTGCTGCTGGCGCTGTTTGTCGGCAAGTTATGGGGCGGCCATGTCTTTGGTCTGGAGATGCGCGAAAAGGAACGGCTGCAGATTCTGGCCGATGATCTCGGCGACAAGCTGGCCGAGCAACAAGAGGAGCTGAGCAGAATTCGTCTGAGCCTGAAAGTCGATGAGGCGGCGCTGGAGAATAGTCGGCAGGAGATGATTGTTCTGCAGCGAAGCATCTATCAGCGCGATGAAGAGTTAAAACTCTACCGCGAGCTGTTGCGCGACAAGAAACAGCCCGACGGTCTTTCGGTGGCGGATGTGCGCCTGACCGCGCTGGACGATGGTCGAGTAGATTATCGCTGGGTGGCGCGACAGAAGACCGTCAAAATGAAAACACTGCAGGTGCTGGCCGAATTGTGGTTGTTGGGCACGGTAAATGGCGAGCCGAAAGAGATCTCGTTTCAACAGCTGGATGCCGATATTGCCGAGCTTCCACTGAAGCTGGAATTTAAATATTTCTCAATAAATCACGGCGTGCTTAGAATACCGGATGATTTTGAACCGCAGCAGATCAGGATTGTGCTGCGTTATCCGTGGATGGAGAAGGCGCAGTTCGATAGCAAATTTGACTGGAAGCTTGAAGATTAAAATCCGCGGGTTAAAAGCTGAGGGCTTAAAAAATGTTAGGCAAAAAGAAAGAGCAAAGCGGCGCCAGTTCAGGGGCGACGACACTGATCGCGGTTGGTACCGCGCTGACCGGTGATGTCAGTTTCTGCGGCAACCTCGAAATTGAAGGCACGGTGATAGGTAATATCACCGGGACTGGCGAGGATTCGCGAGTGCGTGTGCTAAATAGTGGCTCGGTCGTAGGCGATATTGTTGCCGCCACATTGATGGTGAATGGCAGTATCAAGGGCGATCTCTATGCGACCAAGTTGATCAAACTGGCGTCCAAAGCCGTAGTTGAAGGAAATCTCAACTATAAGTTAATTGAAATTGATAAAGGCGCTGAAGTTGTTGGCACTTTTGTTTATCATCAGCCGTCTACCAATGTCACGCAGTTCCCGGCAGACTCGAAAGAGTTCAAACAGTAGTTTCCACCGCAATTGGAGTATCATCGTATAACCGGGCAGGGCAGCTGTTCGATTGTGGTTGATCCTCAGTCAGTTGGGTAAATTTCTACAGATTTTTTAAGCAGGTTTTAGTCGCTTCCAGCAAGCACGGAGAAACAATGTCAGTTATTGAAACATATATCCCATCAG
>JALRJD010000124.1 GCA_023255165.1 Porticoccaceae bacterium
ATTTATGCGTTGCGACCAGCCCGGTGAGAGACTGGCCGAACTGTTTAATTAGCGAGTGCCAAACACCACCATGGTTTTGCCGGCGACAGAGACCAGACCCTGACCTTCGAGCTCCTTGAGCACTCGACCGACCATTTCCCGCGAGCAGCCGACAATGCGGCCAATCTCCTGACGGGTGATCTTGATCTGCATACCGTCGGGATGGGTCATGGCATCGGGCTCTTTGCACAGATCGAGCAGCGTTCTCGCCACGCGACCGGTCACATCGAGAAATGCCAGATCGCTGACCTTGCGTGTGGTGTCTCTCAGGCGTTGGGCTATCTGTTTGCTGATCGCAAACAGGAATGCGGGGTATTTATTGCTCAACTCGATAAATTTCCCATAGCTGATTTCCCCCACTTCGCACTCGGTTTTTGTCCGGATCCAGGCGCTGCGATGCTCCTGATCGAAGAGGCCCATTTCACCAAAAAAGTCACCCGGATTCAGATAGGCGAGGATAATCTCTTTGCCATCACTGTCGTCTTCGATCATAACAGTGACCGAGCCTTTGATAATGTAATAGAGGGTATCGCCCTGGTCGCCAGCGTAAATAACGGTGCTCTTTGCCGGGTATCGGCGTCTGTGGCAATGGGATAAGAATTCTTCCACATTTTCTATATGTGGTGTCAGAGGTGCAGGCGCCAATTTGTTTCTCCGTTTACAAGTTTAGCAACATGCCGCTTTATAAAATTATCTAAGATTTATGCGCGACTCCTAGCACTAATAGTAGTCAAAAAAACCTTTGTGCGAGTAAATTTTAGTCACCTGCTATGGTAACCTTTGCGCTCCTGAAAACGAGGCAAGTTATGAAAGCGACAATCAAGTGGGTGGATGGCGTAATGTTTCTCGGTGAGTCCGGGAGTGGTCATACAGCGGTGATGGATGGCGCCGAAAGTCAGGGTGGACGTAACATGGGCATCCGCCCGATGGAGATGTTATTGCTCGGGCTTGGCGGCTGCGCCTCATTTGATGTGATGAGCATGTTGAAAAAGAGCCGCCAGCCAGTGACCGATTGTCGCGCCGAGGTGGAAGCCGAACGAGTCGATGCGGTTCCCGCGGTCTTCAGCAAAATTCATCTGCATTTTGTGGTGACAGGCATCGGCGTAAAAGAGAGTCAGGTCAAACGCGCAGTCGAGCTGTCTGCGGAAAAATACTGTTCGGCGTCAATTATGCTTGGGGCAGCCGGTGTGGAGATGACCCACAGCTATGAGTTAATCGCCGCGGAGTCATAAGGGAAATCGTAATGGGAGTCGTAAGAAAAAATCCCCCGATAAATCGAACACAAATCCAGGCAAAAAAAAAGGAGCCTGAGGAAGGCTCCTTGAAAAATTCCTTGGATGAGTCTCAAAGGAAGGGGTAGGGGTAAAACTGTTAAGACCTGCAAAAGCAAATCTTTAAAACTCTGAACAACTTCAATGCGCTTATAGTAGAAATGAACTCGCCATACTTCCAATGCATTGTTTGCATCTTACCTATATCAATTTGTAATGACTTGGCAGTGAATTGTAAAACCCGCCAATTCACGCCGACAGCGGCCAGTGATTGATGGCAGGATTGGGAAAAGTTATTTTTTGGAGACAAAAAAAAAGGGACCCGGTGATGGGTCCCTGTAAAAAAATCCTATAGCAAGGATTAGAGGGGTGTCGTGAAAAAGCCGCTGGATTACTGAGCTAGCGTCTTTTTGGAAGTCTCAAGTTTTGGTGCCTTAACGTTGGCGAAGTCGTCTTTCGCTATTGCGGCACCCGCTAATCCAGTAAATCCAATTAGTATGTATACGAGTGTCATGGTCTATCTCCTTTGGTGTTTATGGGCCAGTCGCCCTATGAGTGACAATATACTGATAGCTATGTCATAATCCAAATGCATTGTTTGCATTATTTGCATACCATTTTGTAATGACCATTTGGCGACCCAGGGGGTGCCCATGAATCTGCAGAAACTTTCCCGCCTCGACCTCAATTTGCTGGTTGCATTGCAGGCACTGCTTGAAGAAAAAAGCGTAACCCGAGCCGCGCAACGCCTGTTTATCACCCAGCCAGCAATGAGTCGTGTGCTTCAGCGGCTGCGTCAGCAGCTAGATGACCCGCTGTTTACCCGCACTGGCAATGTGTTGATTCCGACCCCCAAGGCTCAGGAATTACAGATGCGCCTGCCGGTGATGCTGGAAGGTATTCTCGATCTGGTTACCGAGGGCGAGTTTGATCCCGCCACCTATGTTGGCGAGGTGACCATTGCCATCCCGGAATTTATTGCAATCTCATTGGCGTCGCAGCTGACGGCGGTAGTGAATAAATATGCGCCGGGAGTGATTCTTTCGATTTCCAGTGAAACCGATTCGGTCGAAGGGGAACTGTCCGATGGTGTGCTGGACTTTGCCATCGACATCAAACGCGATATTTCAGCCGAGATTACCACTCACAATCTGGCCATTTTTAGCCCCTCAATCTGGATGCGCGAAGGCCACCCGTTGGCAAGGAAAAATCGCATCACCCTGACTGAAATTCTCGAATACCCATTTGTGCAGTATTACCTGTTGATTGCCAAACGCGTTAGCGCGCGCACCGACGCGCGTTTTGACCGGGCACTGAGAAAGTTGGGTCGTCGACGTAAAAAAGCCATGGTGACCAACCAGTTGATGACGGCGATTGAAACAGTTTGTGCGACCGATTGTTTAATGGTGTCGGCGAAGTTTGGATCTGGCATGGAGCGTGAGCTTTACCGAGTGGTTACCAAAAGCTACCCGGACGACCTTCCCCACGAGGGAACGGTCCCGCTGGTGCTGTTGCAGCACAAGCGAACCATTGGTTCGCCGATTCATCGATGGCTGTCAGAGCAGATTGTCGACTTGGCGCGGGATATGGAAAACCCCCACGAACCGCAGTCAATGTTGTTTGATTAGAGCCGGTAGCTGCTGGCGGTCATGGCGCCGGAAACCAGAGTCATAAGCTTTTTCACCGGCTGCGGGAATGGATAACCACCAGCATCGAGCGCTGCTTCCGCATGATGCTTCTCATCGCTCAGCATCTGCTCAATAATCGCACGGCTCTTGTGATCGTTTTCCGGCAGTTTATCGAGATGCTGTTGCAGATGCTGGCAGACCTGATCCTCAGTGGCGGCAACAAAACCGAGACTTAATTTGTCACTGACCAGCCCGGCCACGGCACCGATGCCAAAGGACGCGGCATACCAGACCGGATTGAGTAAACTGGTTCGGCCGTCGAGTTGGTTGATGCGCTCTTCACACCAGGCCAAGTGGTCAATCTCTTCAGCGGCGGCTTCAGCCATCTGCTGTTCCACTTCAGGCAGTTTTGCTGTCAGCGCCTGGCCCTGGTAGAGCGCCTGGGCGCAGACTTCTCCAGCGTGGTTTACGCGCATCAAGCCCGCGGCGTGACGCCGTTCCTGTTCAGACAGATCGGTCTCATCCGTCTGCTCTGCGGGCGAGCGCCGTGCCGGAATGGGCGCACTGCCCGCCAGTGTACGAAGAGCCTGATCGGCTTGAACCAAAAATTGATCCAGAACTGAGAGAGTGGGTTTTTGCATCTGCTGAAACCTGCGTTGCGTTCTATAAATTCTTGCTAGTTTTGCGAGCCTTGCCAAAGGAGAAGTCAAAATTGTGGCTGTTAACAACAGCGTAACCGTCAGAGCAACTCGCCCTCGCTCGAAACTTTAGTCACTTTGTTCGCGCCTGTCTACGGTTACCAAAATGACGCAGAGCTGTTACGTGAAACTTACACGAATAGTTTACGCGGCCAAACCCTAAGCTATCCATTCAGAGCCCATGCAGCAAGTTAGTGGTTTTGCTCGCGCTCAATGGCGCGCCAGGCAATGTCTGAGCGTTTGTACGCATCTTTAAAATCTATCGTTGCCGCCAGAGCATAGGCTGCCTGTTGCGCTTCGGCGACACTGTTACCCAGTGCTGTGGCGCAGAGCACTCGACCGCCACTGGTCACCACCTGTCCGTCTCGGATTGCAGTGCCGGCATGGAATACTTTCTCGCTGCGGTTGCTATGGTCTTCGCTGCCAAGTCCGTTAATCACTTCGCCCTTGGCATAGCTACCCGGATAACCTCCGGCTGCCAGCACAATGCCAACAGAGGGGCGCGGATCCCACTGCGCCTGTTCAGCGTCCAGTTTGCCTTCCAACGCCGCGAGACAATGGCTGACCAGATCGGACTGCAGACGCAGCATAATCGGTTGTGTTTCCGGGTCGCCAAAGCGGCAGTTGTACTCAATGACCTTGGGCGTGCCGTCGGCCATAATCATCAATCCGGCATAGAGAAAACCGGTGTACTCATTGCCTTCGGCGGCCATGCCCTCAATCGTGGGGTAGATAACCTCATCCATCACCCGTTGATAAATAATATCGTCGACAACCGGTGCTGGAGAATAGGCTCCCATGCCGCCAGTATTGACGCCAGTGTCGCCATCGCCAACTCGTTTGTGGTCCTGGCTTGTGGCCATCGGCAAGACATTTTTGCCATCCACCATCACGATAAAGCTGGCCTCTTCGCCGTCGAGAAACTCCTCGATCACCACCCGGTGCCCGGCGTCGCCAAAGGCATTGCCCGCGAGCATATCTCTTACTGCCGCTTCAGCCTCATCCATAGTCAGCGCCACAATCACGCCTTTGCCCGCGGCCAGCCCGTCGGCCTTGATAACAATCGGCGCGCCCATTTTGTGCAGATAGGCCAGTGCCTGGTCGAGATCGGTAAAGTTCTGATAATCGCCGGTTGGAATTTTGTGGCGCAAAAGAAAATCCTTGGTAAAGGCTTTTGAGCCTTCAAGCTGCGCCGCGCCTTTGGATGGGCCAAAAATCGGCAGCCCACGCTGCTTGAAAAAGTCGACAATACCGTCAACCAGAGGCTGCTCCGGCCCGACAATTGTCAGGCCCACATTGTTGTTTGATGCAAATTCCGCCAGAGCCGCAAAATCATCTGCGCCAATGGTGATATTTTCAACACCTGGTTCTCTGGCGGTGCCGGCATTGCCCGGGGCAACGAATACAGTTTCCACCTGATTGCTTTGCGCTGCTTTCCATGCCAGCGCATGTTCACGTCCACCTGAGCCGATTACCAATACATTCATTTGCATCAATCCAAAGTCAAAAAAATATTGGCGCAGATTGTAGCAGAGTAAATCGTTAAATATGCTGTAATAGCGCGGCGACTTAATTGATTGCCGGTACATCCGGTAGCTAATTCAACGCCGTAAAACCACCATAAAAAACAAAAAGGAATTCGCTATCTCACAGCCAACTTTATTCTGGTTCCGCAACGATCTGCGCCTTGCCGATAATCCCGGGTTCACTGCCGCCTGTGAGACGGGAGAGGTAATTCCGCTGTTTATTTTTGACGACCGTGCTGAACAGCAGTGGACTCCGGGAGGCGCCAGCCGCTGGTGGCTGCATCATGCACTGACTTCGTTAAATAAAAGCCTCAATGGCAACCTTAATATTTTTGTCGGTGACCCGCAGTCTGTTCTCGAACAGTTGGCGGCGGCAACCTCGGCCGCGGCGGTGTACTGGAATCGCTGCTACGAGCCGGAGAGCATCGAACGCGATGTCGAGATCAAAGCGACTCTGAAACAGGCCGGGCTCGATGTGCAGAGTTTTAATGGTTCGCTGCTGTGGGAGCCTTGGCAGGTGGTAAAGAAAGATGGCACCCCGTACAAAGTGTATACCCCGTATTATCGCCGCGGCTGTCTGCAGCAGATGGCGCCGCGTCGTCCGTTACCGGTGCCGCCAGCCATGCAGTTGCGGAAACTGAGCAGCATTCAAGTCAGCAATCTGGTCAATAACTATTCTGATATCGACGGCTTGTCGCTGTTGCCCGATGCCCAGGCAGGTGAGGTGCGCTGGGACCAGAAAATGGAACAGCACTGGAATATCAGCGAAGAGGGCGCTGCCGATCGTCTCGATACTTTTATCATGGAGGGCATTCAGGATTATCGCGAGGGGCGCAATTTCCCGGATAAAACCAATGTGTCACGGCTGTCTCCCTATCTACACTTCGGTCAGCTTTCGGTTAACAG
>JALRJD010000150.1 GCA_023255165.1 Porticoccaceae bacterium
GGTCTTCCTTAAACCCGAAAAAATAACCTTTTATCGCATCTAACATTGTTTGCCGGGCATGAACAGGTAGAGTACTGATGGGGACGTAGTAAATATAAAAAGCGACAGCTAGCCTATGTTCATAGATTGTTTTGTTCACCCAGGGGGTTAATCAGTATGGTATTTAAAAAGAAAATTCTTGCCAGTAGCGTTGCAATGGCACTAGTTGGATCAGTTGTTCCAGCCTATGGCCAAGACGGCGCACTTATTGAAGAAGTGATTGTTGAAGGCGGTATCCGCGGAAGCCTTAAGCGCTCCATGGATGTCAAGCGAGACGCAACCGGTGTTGTCGATGCCATTTCGGCGGAAGATATGGGTAAGTTCCCGGACACCAACCTGGCGGAATCGCTGCAGCGTATCACCGGTGTATCCATCAGCCGCCAGCGCGGTGAAGGAAGCCAGGTAACCGTTCGTGGCTTTGGCCCTGAATACAATCTGGTGACATTGAATGGTCGCCAGATGCCGACTCACAGCAATACCAGCCGCTCCTTCGACTTTGGTGATCTGGCCTCTGAAGGCATCGCTGGCGTACAGGTATACAAGACTGGTCGCGCAGACGTACCAACCGGTGGTATCGGTTCTTCGATCAATATTTCAACTACTCGCCCTCTCGACGCCCCGGGTCAGATCGCCAGCTTCTCTGTGAAAGCGGTTAACGACACTTCGACCAGAGAAGGCGATAAAGTCACTCCCGAGTTTTCCGGCATCTACTCAAATACCTTTGCTGACGACACCTTCGGTATTGCGATTACCGCAACCCGTCAGGAACGCAATAATGGCGTGAACGCAGTTGAAACCACAGGCTGGTTTACCAATCCCGGCGACCACAGTGGCGCCGGCGGTATTCCTGACAACGAAAATCAGGTTAACCGCTCAACCAGCGCTGATGAGTTCTACAGCATCCCCCAGCAAATTGCTTATGCCATCAACGAGTACGAGTCGACCAGAACCAATGGTCAGTTAGTGTTGCAATGGGCTCCCAGCGAGACTGTCACCGCAACGGTTGACTATATTGTTTCCGAACTTGAACTCGACCACACCATGAGCGACCTGTCGGCCTGGTTCAGCAACTCCGCAGCAGCGAGTCAAGAGAGTCTTTGGAATGACGGCGCTCAGCGTTCGCCGTTGATGTATGCCGAGACTCACAACTTTGCGGACTACGCGATGGGTGTGCACAGAGACGGCCGAATCAATGAGAACGACTCTATCGGTCTCAACCTCGAGTGGCAGGCCATGGACAATCTGCTGATTGAACTCGACTACCATGATTCAACTGCCGAAACAGGCTCCAACAGCCCCTATGGAACCAGCTCGCTGGTCACTATGGCTTCCTTTAACAAGGTAGGCTCCGCGGTTTATTACGGCAAAGAGATGCCGGTTCTTGAGTTGAATATGAACTCCGGCGCCGACGGCGCTGCACGCCCTCTCTACAAAGATGACATGATTGTCACTGGTAGTGTGTTCAGCAACGAAGCTGCAAAAATGAACATCGAGCAGACCAAACTGAGCGGCGTTTACGAAGTCTCTGAAAGCACCAGCATCGACTTTGGTGTGCAGCTAACCGAGATGAGCAACCGCTTCGTCAGCAGCAATGTGCAGCTTGATAACTGGGGTGGCTTTACCCAGCCTGGCGAACTCAGCGCGATCATTCAGCGCTCTTCCATGAAAGGTCAATTTGATCAACTGGAAGGCAGCAATGATCCACGTCAGCAGACTGAATACTTCACCGCCTCTCTGGAAGATATTATTGCGGTTGCTGAAGGTAGCTATGCTGCTCGTGGCGCGGAATACGCCTCAGTGGGTGATTGCGGCACAGGCTACTGCGCTTCAAGCGACTGGACTGTGGACAAGCGCACCACTGAAGAATCAAAAGCGGCTTATTTGCAGCTGAATCACTCAACTGACGTTAATGATCTGCCACTGAACATTCAAATTGGTGTTCGCTACGAAGAGACCGAAGTCACTTCAGCCGCACTGGCACCAACTTATGATGCAGTCTACTGGTTGGGCGGCAACGAGTTCACCATGGTCGCGGCAGTTGATGCCGACGGAAATCCGGTTCAGGCATTTGATGACTACACTGGCGAGTATTCATTTGTTCTGCCAAGCATCGATATTGATCTTGAGATCGTTGAAAACGTAATCCTCAGAGCGTCATACAGCACCACAGTGACACGTCCAAGCTTCAATGATATCCAGGGTGGTATCACCGTTGACGGTATCTCGTTCAAGAACAATGGCGGCTTTGCCGGCGGTGGTAACCCTGGATTGGAGCCAATCGAGTCAGACAATATCGACTTCTCTATCGAGTGGTACTACGACGAAGGCAGCTACTTCTCTCTCGGTTATTTCGAGAAAGACGTAGCCAACTTTATCGGTTCCTCTACTCGCGAAGGCGTGACGCTGTTTAACCTTGACTGGCCACTCGGCGGAACCCTTTACAACAAAGCCGTTGCAGAGAGTGGCATCGACCCTCTGCAGTACACCGAAGTAGGTGCTTATATCTTTGCAAACTACCCGAACGACCCGGCCATTCAAGGTGATCGTATTTACGGTGTAGCCGGTGACCCGCTGGTAACATTTGAAGTCGACAGCCCGGCCAACCAGGAAAATGCAAAGGTTGACGGTATCGAGATCAATCTGCAGCACAACTTTGGTGATTCAGGCTTCGGCATGATTGCCAACGCCACCTTTGTGAATGCTGATGTCGCTTATGACAATATGAAGATCAACTCTCAGTTTGTTCTCAACGGTTTAAGTGACTCCGCCAACCTGGTTGCGTTCTACGATAAAGACGGTATTCAGGCACGTCTGGCTTACAACTGGCGCGATGCGTTCCTCGCAGGTGTTGGTCAGGGCGCTGGTACTTACAGCAACCCAACCAACGTTGAAGCCTACGGCCAGCTCGATATCAGTGCTAGCTATGACTACAGCGATAACCTGACAATTTTCTTCGCCGGAATTAATATTCTTGAAGAAACTTACAATGTCTACGGTCGTGACGAACTGCAAGTACTGCAGGCCGGTCAAACTGGCGCCCGTTACGATATCGGTGTACGTTACAGCTTTAAGTAATGCACCTGGGTGAGCAATCACCTGTACGATGAAAACAGAAGCCGCTTAAATTTTTGAGCGGCTTCTTTCATTGGCACGTATAAAAAGCGAATACCTTTTAGAAAGTCGCAGTAAAAAAGTAACAGGCAGTAAGTAACAGGCAGCAAGTAACAGGCACAACAAAAAGAAACTGACACAATGAATCAGACTATTCAGAAAATTGTTATCGTTGGCGGCGGCACAGCTGGCTGGCTCAGTGCCGGTATTATTGCCGCGGAGCATCGTATTGAGCCGCAAAACGGCAGTGACGGCTTTCAGTTAATTCTTGTCGAATCGCCAGATATTCCCACCATTGGCGTTGGCGAAGGCACCTGGCCATCGATGCGCTCAACGCTGCAAAAGATGGGTATCTCGGAAACCGAATTCTTCCGCGAGTGCAGCGCAAGCTTTAAACAGGGCACATTATTTAATGGCTGGCGCACCGGCGGCAATGACAGCTACAGCCATCCCTTTACCGCGCCCCACGGTTATACCGAAGTCAATCTGGCGCCCCACTGGCAGAGCGCCCGGCAGCAGATCGACTTTGCCGATGCGGTCTCACCCCAGAGCGTGCTGTTTGCCAATCGACAGGCGCCAAAACAGATTTCAACGCCGGAATACGCCTTTAATGTCAATTACGGCTATCACCTGGATGCGGGGAAGTTTGCCGAACTGCTGCGCAAACACTGCGTCGAGAAACTTGGCGTCACCCATATCAAAGCCAATGTCACCGCCGTTAACTCTGCAGATAATGGCGATATAGCCTCCATCGGCACAGACTCGCACGGCGATATTGCCGGGGATCTGTTTATCGACTGCAGCGGTCAGAAAGCAATGCTGCTGGGCGACCACTTTGGTGTACCGGTGGTATCGAAAAACAGCGTTTTATTTAACAACACCGCGCTGGCAGCACAGATATCCTATTCCGACAGCAATGATCCGATCGAGTCATGTACCCTGTCCACCGCGCAATCGGCTGGATGGATCTGGGATATAGGTTTGCCAACCCGACGCGGCATAGGCCATGTTTATTCCAGCGACCACAACAGCGAAGAGCATGCCAGCGAGGAACTACTGCGCTATATAGCCACCACTGTCAGTGAGCAGGCCGCTGCCTCCGCCAGCATGCGTAAAGTGCAATTCAGCCCCGGCCACAGAGCCAAATTCTGGCACAAAAACTGTGTCGCCATCGGTATGTCCGCCGGGTTTATCGAGCCCCTGGAGGCATCGGCGCTGGTGCTGGTGGAACTGTCGGCGGCAATGATTGCCGAGCAGCTGCCCGCCAATCGCGGGGTGATGGATCTGGTCGCAAAGCGCTTTAACGACAAGTTTCTCTATCGCTGGGAGCGCATTATCGAGTTCCTCAAGCTGCACTATATTCTCAGCCAGCGAACAGACAGCCCCTACTGGCGCGACAATCGCGAAGGGTCGAGCATCCCCGACAATCTGCGTGATCAGATCGCACTGTGGCAACACCAGAGCCCCTGGCACAGAGATACAAACAGCGCCGACGAGATGTTTCCCTCGGCCAGTTTCCAATATATTCTCTATGGCATGGACTTCGAAACCGCGCCCAGCGCCACCCGAAGAAGCTCGGATCAGGCAGCCCTGTCGCGCGCCAAAACACTGTTTCAGGAAAACGCCAATAAAAGAGCGCAGCTGCAGACATCACTGCCAACCAATCGCGACCTGATCAACAAGATCCATAGCTTCGGGTTTCAAAAAATATAATCACCGGGCTCACCAGCACCGGAGAACTGCGGGAGTAAGCATGAGCAATTTCGTTATCGTCGACAGCAAGCTGCACACCAATCTCAAGGTCAATACGTCACGGAGTGCCGAGCTGGGCGACAATGTTATGTACACCATGACATACCCCATGGAGTTTCGAGATATCCAGTCCTGCTACCCAATCTTCTTCACCAAAGACCCGGATTCTGGGCAGTTTTATCCTGCCGCCCTGCTCGGTTTTGAAGAGGGTGACAATCTGTTTCTCGACAAAGATAGTTGGCAGGCAACTTATATCCCCATGATGATCCGCAGGCAGCCGTTTCTGATCGGCTTTCAGCCAGACCCCAGTCAAGGCAAAGATGCCACCAAACCGGTTGTATCGATCGACATGGATAACCCCCGCGTTGTTGCACAGGGAAATGACGAGAGCGGTGAAACACTGTTTGACGAGGCGGGTAACCCCAGTGAATTTC
Source organism: Porticoccaceae bacterium (assembly GCA_023255165.1). Lineage (GTDB taxonomy): Bacteria > Pseudomonadota > Gammaproteobacteria > Pseudomonadales > Porticoccaceae > HTCC2207. The sequence continues at coordinate 5,337 of JALRJD010000150.1, forward strand.
TGCAACAGACCATCGGCAGACTGGAATCCATTCACCGTGGCCTTGAGCACAACAAGGGCTTTATTGCCGCCCTGTTGGAACACGAACTGCTCGAATCTTTCACTCTGGAAATCACCCTGAATGATGGTTCCCATAACAAACTGATGGGCTTTTACACCATCGCCGAAGAAAAGCTGCAGACCCTGAGTGGCGACACGCTGGCAAAATTTAATACCCAGGGTTATCTGCAATCCATCTATATGGCAATGGCGTCTTTTTCCCGTATTCGCGCCATGATCGATAAGAAAAATGCATTGCTGGGCTAGGCTCTATGCATCCCAAAATAGATGCCAGGCGCAGTGCGTTAACGGCCACTATCCGGTTCGCGGAATAGAACCCCATGCTTGAGATTAATAGCCAGGTCAAAGAGATTCTCAACTGCCGTGCGGACGCCATCGGCCCCGAGATACTCAACGCCAGCCAGCCTCTGGTACTGCGAGGCCTGGTTGCTGATTGGCCAATCGTTATCGCGGCAAACACTTCTGCCACAGCAGCCAGCGAGTACTTGCACGGTTTTGACAGCGGCAAGCCTCTCACCGCCATGGTTGGCGACGCAGCCATAAAAGGCCGCTTGTTTTACAACAGCGACCTGAGTGGATTTAACTTTGACTACAAGCGTATGCGTCTCGCAGAGGTTCTTGCACAGCTGTCGCAGTATGCAGTTGCCAGTGAAACACCAACCCTCTATGTCGGCTCAACCAATATCGACAACTGGCTGCCGGGATTCCGTCAGCACAATGATCTCAATCTGGCCGATCAAAATCCCATCGCCAGCATCTGGATTGGCAATCGCAGCCGAATTTCCGCTCACTATGACTTTCCCACCAATATTGCCTGTTCGGTCGCCGGACGGCGGCGCTTTATCCTGTTTCCCCCAGAGCAACTCGACAACCTCTACGTCGGGCCGCTGGATGTGACACCCGCCGGGCAACCGATCAGCCTGGTCGACTTCAGCGCACCGGACTATCAGCGCTTCCCCAAATTCCGTCAGGCGCTTGAGTCAGCGCAGATGGTTGAGCTTGAACCCGGCGATGCCATACTCATCCCAAGCATGTGGTGGCATCATGTTGAGGCCCTCGACGATTTTAATGTGCTGGTCAATTACTGGTGGCGCAGCACGCCTCACTATCTGGGCGGCCCGCTCAATGTGCTACAGCACGCGATTCTTGGCCTGCGCGATCTGCCGCCGGAACAGCGCGACGTCTGGCAGCAGCTGTTTGACTACTATATTTTCAACCCTCAAGCCGAGAGCGTTGAGCATATCCCCGAGCATGCCAGAGGTGTGCTCAACCCCATTGATGCCGAGACCGCCAAAAGGCTTCGCAGCATGCTGGCGCAAAAACTGAACCACTAAAAAGAATCTGGAGAACCAACAATGGCTAATCAACAAGCCACCAAAGTCGTTATTGTTGGCGGTGGAACCGCAGGCTGGATGGCAGCGGCGTCGCTGAGCAAACTGATCGGCCCCAATATTGATGTCACGGTGATCGAGTCGGATGAGATCGGCACCGTTGGAGTTGGCGAAGCAACCATTCCCACCATGATGACCTTGCATCAGCTGCTGAAAATTAATGAGCGCGAATTCCTCGCTGCGGTTCAGGGTACATTCAAGTTGGGCATCAGTTTCGAAAACTGGAAACAACCGGGCCACAGCTATATCCACTCCTTCGGGCGCACCGGACAGGACTGCTGGGCGGGAGGTTTTCAGCACTTCTGGATGAAGGGCAAGCAGATTGGCATCAACCATGAATACGGCCGCTACAGCGCCGAACTGATGGCGGCCAAGGCCGGCAAGTTTGCCGTGTTGCCCGATAACGGCCTGAGCTACGCCTTCCATATGAATGCCACTCTGTATGCCAAATTTCTCCGCGAGATGGCGGAGAAACATGGCTGCCAGCGCATTGAAGGCAAGATTACCCGGGTCGATACCAACAGCAACAATGGCTATATCGACAGTGTCACCCTCGAGTCTGGCCGCACCATTGGCGCCGATCTATTTGTCGACTGCAGTGGTTTTCATGGACTGCTTATCGACAAAACCCTGCACACTGAATACGAAGACTGGTCCAACTGGCTGCCCTGCGACAGCGCTGTCGCGGTGCAGACCGAGTCGGTCGGCGAACCGATTCCCTACACCAGAGCCATCGCCCGTGATGCCGGCTGGCAGTGGCGCATTCCGCTGCAATCCCGGGTTGGCAATGGCATGGTGTTCTGCAGCCAATACCTCTCAGACGAGCAGGCCGCTGAAACATTGTTGCAGCATGTTGAAGGCCAACCTCTGACCGCCCCGAGAATTATTAAATTCCGCACCGGTCAGCGCATGCAGCACTGGAATAAAAACTGCGTTGCATTGGGGCTAGCCAGTGGTTTTGTCGAACCTCTGGAATCAACCAGCATTCACCTGATTCAGCGGGGTATTATTCGGCTGTTGCAGATGTTCCCCCATGAGGGAATCCGGCAGCCCGATGTGGTTGAGTTCAATCGTCAGATGCGCGATGAGTTCGCCTTTGTGCGCGACTTTATCGTAATGCACTACCATCTCACGGAACGCGAGGACACGCCGTTCTGGCGCCATTGCAAGACCATGCCCATACCGGATAGCTTGCGGCATCGCCTCGACCTGTTTAAGCAGACCGGTCGTATCTTCCAAGCCGCTGGCGATGTCTTCGCCGAGAATAACTGGGCTCAGGTAATGCTTGGCCAGGGACTGATTCCGCAGCAGTATCACCCGATTGTCGACAGCATGAGTGACAGCGAGTTAAGTAACTTTCTTAACGGGCTGGCCGCCAATGTCGATCATTTGGTGGCCCAGCTGCCCAGCCATCAGGCGTTTATTTCACATTACTGCCCGGCCGAGCCCGCATAGGTTCGCAATTTCTGTAAGCAGCTGCGACAACCAGCTCGGAAAAGAACTCCGGAAAACAATCCCGAAAAGAACTCCCGCAAAATTCACAGACGAAAAAAAAACCGCACTGTCGCCAGTGCGGTTTTTCTGTTTTTCAGATCAGGCTATCACTCTTTAACCAGATCAAATGTCCACCAGATACCAGTACCAACTTCAATGGTTGCTGTCAGATAGGTTCCGTCAAAGGTCAGCACGGTGTAGACAATAGCTTCAGGCGCAGCGGCTGAAGAGCCGAGCTCCAAACCATTAACCACTTTGGCCAGGCCGATATGCGCGCCTGTGCCAGTAAGCGTCAAAGTACCCGCGGCTTCATCATAGACAAAGCTTGCACTGTTGCTGCCATCGTGTGGCGCAACGGGAGAGGCACAACCATCGGTAGCGGCGCCCTGCCAGGCTTCAACCCAGGTATCATCGCCCATAACATTGGAGAATCCACCCAGCGCACTGAACACATAGCGATCGTCAAACAGGCAGCTACGCGCTTCTATACCAGCGCCGTTGGCAGCAGTTGTAGACCACCACTCTTTGCTGCCCGCGGTTGGACCAACGCCTGCGGCGCCTTCACCATCAAGCTTCCAGGTGCCTGCCAGTGGGGAAGGAACAACCTTGACCAGATCAAATGTCCACCAGATACCGGTACCGACTTCAAGGGTTACCGTCAGGTTTTCACCGTCAAAGGTCAATACAGTGTAGGTAATGGATTCCGGTGCAGCGGCCGAGTTTGGCAGCTCCAAGCCATTTACCACCTTGGCCAGACCCAGATGCGCGCCCTGACCGGAAAGCGTCAAGGTACCCGCAGCTTCATCATAAGCGAAGGTTGCAGCGCCGCTGCCATCGTGTGGTGCAACGGGAGTGCCACAACCATCTGCAGCAGCACCCTGCCAGGCTTCTACCCAGGTATCAGCGCCCATAACATTAGAGAATGAATCACCTTCACCGAACACATAGGTGTCGTCAAACAGACAGCTGCGCGCTTCAGTACCTGCGCCATTGGCGGCAGTTGTAGACCACCACTCTTTGCTACCTGCAGTTGGACCAACGCCTGCGGCGCCTTCACCAGCCAGTTTCCAGGTACCAGCCAATGGAGATGGCTGCTGCTTAACCAGATCAAAGGTCCACCAGATGCCGGTGCCGACTTCAATGGTTACCGTCAAATACTCACCATCAAAGGTCAATACAGTGTAGGTAATGGATTCCGGTGCCGCAGCTGAAGAGCCAAGCTCTAAACCATTAACCACCTTGGCCAGACCCAGATGCGCGCCCTGACCGGTAAGCGTCAAGGTGCCCGCAGCTTCATCGTAGGCAAAGGTTGCAGTGCCGCTGCCATCGTGTGGTGCAACGGGAGTGCCACAACCATCTGCAGCAGCGCCTTGCCAGGCTTCAACCCAGGTATCAGTGCCCATAACATTGGAGAATGAATCAACTTCACCGAAAACATAGGTGTCGTCAAACAGACAGCTGCGCGCTTCAGTACCAGCACCGTTGGCAGCAGTTGTCGACCACCACTCTTTGCTGCCCGCGGTTGGACCAACGCCCGCGGCGCCTTCGCCGTCAAGCTTCCAGGTACCCGCGAGGGGTGAAGGTAAGTCTTTAACCAGATCGAAGGTCCACCAGATACCGGTACCGACTTCAATCGAAATGGTCAGGTACTCACCGTCGAAGGTTAAGACATTGTAAGTGATTGATTCAGGTGCAGCCGCTGAAGAGCTGAGCTCGGAACCATTAACCACTTTGGCCAGGCCAAAATGCGCGCCTGTGCCAGTTACCGTTAAAGTGCCTGCGGCTTCATCATAAACATAGGTTGCGCTGTTGCTGCCATCGTGGGGAGCGACCGGAGCCGCACAGCCATCAGCGGCGGCGCCCTGCCAGGCTTCAACCCAGGTATCGTCGCCCATAACATTGGCAAAAGAACCATCTTCACCGAGGACATAGGAATCGTCAAACAGACAGCTGCGCGCCTCAATGCCTGCACCATTGGCGGCAGTTGTAGACCACCACTCTTTGCTGCCCGCAGTTGGGCCAACACCCGCAGCGCCTTCGCCGTCAAGTCTCCAGGAACCGACAATGGTAATTTCCACTGGCTCCGGACAGCCTTCAGCACAGTATTCAACAGAACTTTCATCGGTTGTCGCAGACACTGCAACCCCATCGACTCCACTGACATCGGTATAGGAGATGCTGAAAGTCACATCACCATCCAGATCCAGCTCAGTCATTGCACGGGTAGCCGTCCATTCTCTGACTTTGCCTGTTACCTCGGCGGCAAAACCGCCAATGGTTACTACCGGCTGCATCAAGGCTTCACTTGCTTCGAAAATTACCGAAACTGAATCGCCGAGTTTTGCTGTTCCATCCGCAACAGGATTTTTGGTCTTTGACTGCTTGATCGAAGCGCTCAGAATGGTTGGCGCAATACCATCATTGCTTGGCTCAGGGAGCTTGTTCTCAGTAACAGTGTTTCCACCGCCACCACAAGCCGCAAGCATTAAAGAAACTGACAGCGCAAAGATTGCACCAAAGTGATTTGTTTGTCGCAATCTGCCAACCCAG
>JALRJD010000158.1 GCA_023255165.1 Porticoccaceae bacterium
CCCCTGGTTTGCTGAAGCGGCCTGGTCGCTCTCCAATCTCAAAACCTATCGTTTTAGCGATGCCGAGGTGGAAAGGATGCAGACTATTCTGGCTGGCGAGAATCCGGCCGCGGAACTGGGAGAAAAAGCCCTTAGCGAGAAAGCCCTTAGCGAAGAAAAAGCCCTTAGCGAGAAAAAAGCCCTTAGCGAAGAAAAAGCCCTTAGCGAGAAAAAAGCCCTTAGCGAAAAAAAAGCCCTTAGCGAAAAAGCTAAAGTCCAGTTTAACTATGCGCTCGGCAAAGCCTTTGAGCACCGTAAGCAATGGGACAGTGCCTTTGCCTGTTACGCTGCGGGCAACAGCATTCAGAAAACCCTGGTGAAATGGGATGCCGATAAATTCAGCCGCCTGGTCGACAATATCATCGCTACCTTCACTGCCGAGTTTGTCGCCCAGAACAGTGGCGCTGGTTGCACCGACAGTGCGCCGATCTTTGTGCTCGGTCTACCGCGTTCCGGTTCCACGCTGCAAGAGCAGATACTGGCCTCGCACTCCCAGGTGGAAGGTACCCGCGAGCTGCCCTATATCCCCTGGTTGGCCAACCATCTGCACCGCCCGCCCCTCGAAATGGCTTCGCAGGCCTATCCCACCGGCGCGGCTGAGCTGAATGCCGAACAGTGGAAAGCCCTGGGCGAGCAGTTTTTGCAGCGCGCCAAGCGCCACCGGCAAACCGCAGCACCGTTTTTTATTGATAAGTTGCCAAATAATTTTCTCTATGTCGGGCTGATTTTAATGGCCATGCCCAATGCGAAAATTATCAACACGCTGCGCAATCCGATCGATAACTGTTTTGGCTGCTTTAAACAGCTCTGGGCCGAGGGACAAAACTTTACCTATGATCTGGTCGATCTGGGACGCTACTACCGCGACTACCACCGATTAATGGCCCACTGGCAGCAGGTTTTCCCACAAAAAATTTATTCGGTGAACTACGAGGCGGTGGTTGCCGATCTTGAAACCAATGTCCGGGCGCTGCTGGACTATTGCCAACTGCCGATGGAGCAGCAGTGTCTGCGCTTTCACGAGACCGAGCGTGCGGTTAATACAGCCAGTTCCGAGCAGGTACGGCAGCCGATTTACGCTTCCGCGGTTGCCTACTGGAAGCATTTTGATGCCCACCTGCAGCCGTTAAAACAGGCGCTGGGTGATCTTGCGGAATCTTGATAAATAAAAGCCGGAAAAATAAGGCCTCTACCTTTAAGGGTATTGCCAGTCGCCGCCACAGATGTAAAGCTCCGCCCCTGAACAGATAAGAGCCCCCTATGAAATCCACCGAGTTACTCGATCAGTTTTTACAGGCCAACCCAGAGATTGAAATCTTTGAAGTTATTCTCCATGACCTCAATGGTATTCATCGCGGCAAATGGCTGCCGCGGGAGCAGATCTACAAGCTTTTTGAGGGCGGCTACAAAATGCCCCAGAGCACCTGCTCGCTGGACAGCTGGGGCCGCGATCTCGAGCAGCTGGTGGCGGAAACCGGCGACACCGATGGCATCTGCACGCCGCACCCGGAGACCTTGGCGGTGGTGCCCTGGGCGGAAAAGCCCACCGCGCAAATTATTGTCTCCATGCTCAGCCCGGATGGCGAGACGGATTATCCAGCCGACCCGCGGGTGGTGTTGCAGCAGGTTGTTGCGCGTTATCAAAAACTGGGGCTGACCCCGGTGGTTGCCAGTGAAATGGAATTTCATCTGTTTGAAATTGACCGCGACCAGTTTGGCCGGCCAAAACATACCCAGCGCTCTCTCGATGGTTCACCGGCGCTCGGTGGTGAAACCTACGGCATTGATGCGATGCGTCAGATGGCGCCGATTATGGATGCGATCAACAGTGCCGCCAGCGAGCAGAACCTGCCGGTGGACACATTGATCAGTGAGTTTGGCGCCTCGCAGTGCGAGATTAATCTACATCATCAGGACTCGGCGTTGCGTGCCTGCGATCAGGCCAGTATGTTGCGCCGGGCGATCCGCAGTGTGGCCTGGCAGCAGGGCAAGATGGCCACCTTTATGGCCAAGCCATTTGCCGAAGATGTCGGCAATGGTATGCATATCCACTTCAGCCTGCTCGACAGCAGCGGCAACAATGCCTTTGATAATGGCACGCCAGAGGGCAGTGAGGTGTTGCAGCATGCAGTGGCGGGCTGTCTGCAGGTGATGGCCGATTGCGTGGCGATCTTTGCTCCCAACATCAACTCCTACCGGCGCCTGGTACCCGGCTGCTACGCGCCGACCACGCCGACCTGGGGCTATGAAAATCGTACCACCGCGCTGCGAATTCCCGCTGGCGATGGCGCCGCCATGCGCATTGAACACCGGGTGGCCGGCGCCGATGCCAATGTCTATTTAACCGTGGCGGCGATGCTTGCCGGTGCGCTGTATGGTATTGAAAATAAACTGACGCCGCCCTCGGTGACTACCGGTGATGCCGCCGAGCTGGAAATGCCCACCGACCAACAGTTGCCCTGTTACTGGAGTGATGCGTTGCAGTTATTTGAGCAGTCGAGGTTTATTGCCGACTATCTGGGTGAGGAGTTTCAAAGTGTTTATGCCCAGAGCAAGCATATGGAAAAGGCCGAGTTTGACAGCCGCGTTACGCTGCTTGAGTACGACGCTTACTTGTAATAATGGCTTTGACGGCGGTCGTTAATCCGTGATTTGTTAAAGTTTGCGTTTTAACAACAGGCTGTCGATTTCATTTTCCGACAGTTTGGTTCGCGCATAGGCCATGCTCGAGGCATCCGTAAAGGGGCCGACCAGCACCCGATGCCATTTCTCACCACTGCCCAAACCCACAGTCTCGACCTTGGCGGTCAGGTTTAGCAGCAGCAGTTTGACCCGCAACGCCTCGGCATCGCCAGCCAGTTTGAATGATCCCGCTTGCAGCAGATAGGAGAAATTTTCCTCCGGTTCGCGCTGGGCGGCATCGGAAGACTGATCGTTGGGAACAATGATTTCGGTGTTTTTAAGCAGCGTATAAAAATCAAACTTGAGGTCAGCGGCGCTGGCCTTGACTGTCGCGCTGACATCCTCAACCTTGGCGCTGGCATCTGGTGCTTTCTCAAGTAGGCCGGGCAACATATTCGCCAACACCACACCAAAAACAGTGCCGAAAAAGAAGGCCGGCAGCGGAGAGCTGCGCTTGACTGGCTGCTGCTTACCGCGGGTTGAATTGCGTTTGGCGTAATCTTGCGACATGGTTAAAGCTCCTGAATCAGGCGGCGATTGTAGGGGATGGAGGCGCTGTTAAGCAAACGCTTGCGGCGTCAATTGTGCATTCTGAACAGGTCAAAAAATGCTGCTGCAAGCGGCGCTAAAGTTCCTGCGGATCCACATCCACGCCCCAGCGCACCTGTCGCGCGGCGGGCAGTTTTTCCAGTTCCAGCACCAGCCGCGAGAGCAGATAATTTAAATCACTGCGCCGCTCGCCACTGATCTGCAGCAGATAGCGATAGCGCGAATTGCGCTTTTCCATCAGTGCCGGCAGCGGGCCGAGATAGGCCAGCGCGGGGGAGGGTGAGAGAATCGATTCGGCGATCCGCCGCGCCTGTTTTAAAAATGCCTCGGCGCTGTCGGGACGGTCTGCGTCGGCGCGGATGAGGGTCAACTGGTTGAAGGGCGGCAGTTGCAACAGCTGGCGCTGATCGCTGAGCAGGCGGGCGTAATGGCTGTAGCCCTGGTTGATCAATACCTCCAGCAGCGGATGGTCCGGTTGATGGGTTTGCAGTATCACCTTGCCCGCCACATTGCCGCGGCCGCTGCGACCGGCCACTTGAACCAGCAACTGACCGAGCCGTTCGTGGGCGCGAAAGTCGGGGCTAAACAGACCGCTGTCCGCATCCAGTACGGCCACCAGGGTGATATTGGCAAAGTGGTGCCCCTTGGCCAGCATCTGGGTGCCAATCAGAATGCAGGGTGCGCCGCTGTCGACGGTATCAAACATCTCCTGCATGGCGTTTTTCTTGCGCGTGGTGTCGCGGTCAACCCGCAGCACCGGGGTATCAGGGAAACAGCTTTGCAGAAATGCTTCACTGCGCTCGGTGCCATCACCAGCCGCGACCATGCGCTGGCTCTGACAGCTGGGGCAGGCATGCAGCAGACGTCGGGAAAAATTGCAGTGGTGGCAGAGCAGTCGCTGTTGGCGCCGGTGCACCGTTAATCTGGTATCGCAGTTCGGGCAGTCAATGGCATGGCCACAGTCGTGACAGAGCATGGCCGGGGCAAAGCCGCGGCGGTTGAGAAAAACCAAAACCTGTTGGCGGTTGGCCACGGCATCGCGGATGGCGCTTATAGTTGATGCGGCAATCCCGCAGTCGGTCGCTTCGGTACGCAGATCGACCCGCTGCCAGTCGGGCTGCAATGCCTCTCCCGCGCGGGTGTCCAGTCGAAGATGTTGATAGCGACCATTGGCGCAGTTATTTAGCGACTCCAGCGACGGTGTCGCTGAGCCGAGAATAATTGGCATGCTCTCCTGCTTGGCACGAATCACCGCCAGGTCCCGTGCTGAGTAACGGAAACCATCCTGCTGTTTGTAGGACTGGTCGTGCTCTTCATCGAGAATAATAATGCCCGGCCGTTTCAGTGGCGTGAATACTGCCGAGCGAGTGCCGAGCACAATGCATGCCTCGCCGCTTGCGGCGCGGGCCCAGGAGTCGAGGCGTTCCTGATCAGTCATGCCGGAATGCAGCATAACCAGCGGTGCATTAAAGCGGTCACGAAAGCGTTTTTCGGTCTGCGGTGTCAGGCTGATTTCCGGAATCAACACCAGCGCCTGACGTCCGTAGCGAATTATTTTTTCGATACACTGCAGATAGATTTCGGTTTTGCCACTGCCGGTCACGCCATCGAGCAGCCATGTGTTAAAGCCATGGCAGTCGATCGCATCCATGGCGCGCTGTTGCGACGGGTTGAGTAGAAGCGGCGGTTCGCGCAGCAGATTGTCCAGATCGACTTGTTGCGGCCCGACGCAGACCAGCTCGCTGAACTGTTTTTCTGCCAGCCCTTTAAGGGTTGCGCGGCTGTACTCGGGCAACAGAGCTGTTTCTGCAGTTAGCGGCTGCGCAATCAGACGCTCCAGCAGAGCGCGCTGTTTGACCCCGCGCAGCAGCGCCAGACCAGTGTCGATGCCCGCCTGGGTTGCTTTCCAGAGTCGCGTTACCGCGGGTTCGGGCAGCGGGCGTCCGGCGCGCAACAGCACTGGCAAGGTGGTGAACAACGCATCGCCAATCGGATGGTGGTAGTAGTTGGCGGCCCAGATAAACAGTTTGAACAGGGACTCGGGCAGCAGTGGTGTGGTATCGACAATGGCGTCGATCGGTTTCAGTTTATCCAAGGCAAAGTCGCTGCTGTCGGTGAGCTCGATCACCAGCCCGATAACCTTGCGTTTGCCAAATGGAACGCTGACTCGACAGCCACGCCCGGGCGGTGCATCGGTCAACTGTTCGGGCAGCAGATAGTCGAAGCTGCGACGCAGCGGCGAGAGAACCGCAACGCGAACAATCCGGGGCTTTTGGGGGCTGGCCAGGGGCTTTAAATCCGCCATAATAAAAGTTGAGAATTCCTTTTGTAACCGGGTTTATTTCTGCTAGAATCCGCGCTCTTTAGAAATGGCCTGCCGTGCCATACGTCAGTTTGAGAGTTGGACTGTTCCGCCAGATGGGTTTTGAGTTGTTGTTTTATCTGGACGGTCATTCTACCAGCTGATTGATAGGGTGGCGGCATGCGAATTGGAGTATATGATGAAAACAGAGATTCACCCAGCCTATAGCGAATTAAAAGCGACCTGCAGTTGCGGCAACGTAATTGCTGTCGGATCAACCCGTTCAGAAGAAATCTACCTCGATGTTTGTTCAGCTTGCCACCCTTTTTATACCGGTAAGCAAAAAGTGGTTGATACAGGCGGACGAATTGATCGCTTTAACAAGCGTTTCGGTTCCAAGAAGTAAGCCACCGCTGACTGCAAAGAATATTAAAATGCGCCGCCGGTTATGCCCGCGGCGCATTTTTTTGTCTGTTTTTTGGCTCTGTTCAGCGCGCAGAATGCGCTCTATCGTGTAGCAGAGAGTGTTGTAGCAAGATGTGCTGTAGTAAGCTGTACTGCATTGAACAGATCAATACGGCTGGCCTGATCATAGCGCCTGGCTGGATAGCTTGACTGGATAGCAGCCTGAGAACAAAAAGGAGATACCCATGCGCGCACTGTGGATGTTGATCAAATTTTTACTGCTGTTGGCAATTGCTGCGGTTGGCGCCATGTTTGCCATGGCAAACAGCCAGCAGGTTGGCGTCGACTTTATTCTCTTCCACAGCCTGCAAATGAGTCTGGGATTATGGCTACTGCTGTTCCTGGTTTTGGGTTGTCTGCTCGGGCTGCTGGCCAGTTCAGTGCTTATTACATATTACCGGCGCAAACTGTTGCGCTCGGCGAAAAAGGGTTAAACCATCCATGACATCTTCTGTTAGCCGTTCCTCCGCTGTAATTGTCGCCCTCGATTTTGATAACCAAAACAGTGCGCTGGCGCTGGCGGAACAGCTTGATCCAACCCAGTGTCGACTGAAAGTCGGCAAAGAGCTGTTTACCGCGGCCGGCCCGGAACTGGTCAAAGGGCTGGTCAATCGCGGCTTTGATGTTTTCCTTGATCTTAAATTTCACGATATCCCCAATACCGCCGCCAAGGCAGTGAGCGCCGCCGCCGATCTCGGTGTATGGATGGCCAATGTGCATGCCTCCGGCGGCAGCCGCATGATGAGCGCTGCGCGGGAAGCGCTTGAACAGCAGGGCAGCGAGATGCTGCTGATCGGTGTCACCGTGCTGACCAGTATGGACGCGGACGATCTGCTTGAAATCGGCATTCAGCGCAGTCCCAGTGAGCAGGTGATGCACCTGGCGCAATTGGCGCAAAATTGTGGTCTGCACGGTGTGGTCTGTTCGGCGCAGGAGGCCAGTTCATTGAAAACCGCTCTCGGCGCCGATTTTCAACTGGTGACTCCGGGTATTCGTCCCGCCGATAGCGCCGCCGATGACCAGCGTCGCATTGTTACCCCACAGCGCGCCATACAGCTGGGCAGCGACTACCTGGTGATCGGTCGTCCAATCACTCAGGCGGCCGACCCGCTGCAGGCTCTTATTCAGATTAATCATTCCCTGCAGGCAGGGATTTAAAGGCTTTCCCGCCCGCCCGGTTATTTTTCAGCAGGCGAAAAAAACTCTAGATTTGCGCTTATTATCTGGTGCAGAATTGCGCCTTATTGACGGCTGCTCTCGGTACCTTAAAGAGGCAACTCAACACTCGGAAAGTTGTTCATCCATCTTTTTCAGGAGTACAGATTGGAGCAAACTACATCGCAGCCATGGCAGGCTTCCCAGTCCTCGGATTTATACGGTATCGAACGCTGGGGAAATGACTATTTCGGTCTCTCCGCGGATGGCAACGTCACCGCCAAAACCCTCAATACAGAAGTTGCGCTGCTCGATATAGTCAAGGGCATGGTCGATCGCGATCTGCAAATGCCGGTGCTGCTGAGGGTTGAAAATATTCTCGATGCCCAGATCAAACGACTCAATCAGGCCTTTGCCAATGCCATTGAACGGGTCGGCTATAGCAATTCCTATCGCGGTGTTTATCCGATCAAGGTCAACCAGCAGGCTCAGGTAGTTGAGGAGATCGCAGCATTTGGCGAGCGCTATGGTCACGGACTCGAAGTGGGCAGCAAGCCGGAGATGATCGTCGCGCTGTCGACTCTGACCAAGCCCGGCAGCCTGATTATCTGCAACGGTTACAAAGACCAGGAATTTATTGACCTCGGTCTGCAGGCCACCCGGCTTGGCTTTGACTGTTTCTTTGTGATTGAAACCCCATCCGAACTGCCGATTATTGTCGAGCGCAGCCGTGTGCTTGGCGTGCGCCCGAATATTGGCATTCGCATCAAAATGATCTCTCAGGTCAGCGGCCACTGGAATTCAACCAGCGGCGATCGCAGCATATTTGGCCTCACTGCAACCCAGCTGGTCGAGGTGGTCGACAGTCTGCGCGAAGAGCAGATGCTCGATTGCCTGAAACTGATGCACTGTCATCTGGGTTCGCAGATTCCCAGCCTCAGCGATATTGGCAATGGCGTGATCGAAGCCTGCCGCTACTATATCGATCTGGTGCGCGAGGGCGCTGCGCTGAGCCATATTGATTTTGGTGGCGGTTTGGCCGTGGATTACACCGGCGCTGCCAGCTGTGACAACCAGAGCCGCAACTACAGTCTCGATGATTACTGCCAGGCGCTGGTTGAAACCGTGAAGCTGACTCTGGATGCCGAGGGCATTGCTCACCCGCGGATTGTCACCGAGTCCGGCCGCGCCGTGGTCGCTTATGCCTCGGTGCTGCTGTTTAATATTCTCGATACCACCACCTTTGAATCCACCGGCCAGGTTGTTGCACAGCCGGGCGAAAACCCGTTGCTGAGTCAATTGCGCGGCGTGGTGGAGAACCTGAGCGAAGAGACCATTGAGCAGAGCTACGAAGATGTGCACCGCTACCGCAAGCAGATTCGCGATGGTTTTCAACAGGGCACAGTTGATCTGCGCTGCCGCGCCATGGCGGAAAATATTTTTCTCGATACGCTGCACAGCATCGCCGCTCTGCTCGATAATCTGGAGCAGATCCCGCCGCTGGTCGCGGATCTCAAACTGTCGCTGGCGGATATCTATTACGGCAACTTCAGCCTGTTTCAATCACTGCCGGATATCTGGGCTATCGATCAGCTGTTTCCGATTATGCCGATTCACCGCCTCGATGAAGAGCCAACCCGGCAGGCGGTGCTGGCCGATATCACCTGTGACTGCGACGGCAAGATAGATAATTTTATTGGCAGTGCCGCGGCCTCGAAAACCCTGCCTCTGCATCCATTGGAAGTGGGTGAGGAGTATTATCTGGGGGTGTTTCTGGTTGGCGCCTATCAGGAGACGCTGGGTGATCTGCACAATTTATTTGGCGACACCAATGTGGTTAGTGTCAGGCTCAACCGCGATGGCAGTTTTGATTTTGTTAAAGAGATTCACGGCGACACCATTGCCGATGTGCTCAGTTATGTTGAATACCAGCCGCGACAGGTGGAGTTAAACTACCGCAATACAGTTGAGCGTGCTCTGCAAGAGGGACGTATCAATGTGGCGGAGCGCCAGCAGATGATCAAGGCATTTAAGGCCAGTATGCAGGGCTACACTTATTACGAACGCGAAGACTAGGGGGCGAGAGCAATGGCAAAGGTATTGATTATTGGTGCAGGCGGAGTGGGGCAGGTTGTGGTGCACAAGTGCGCGCAGTTGCCCGAGGTGTTCAGCGAGATCGTGTTGGCCAGCCGCACCGTGGCGAAATGTGAAAAAATCGCCCAGCAGGTGGAGCAGCAGTACGGGCGTAAAATCGAAACCGCCGCGGTCGATGCGGACAATGTGCCGCAGCTGGTTGATCTGATCAATCAGGTGAAGCCGTTTATGGTGATCAATGTGGCGCTGCCCTATCAGGATCTGACCATTATGGATGCCTGTCTTGAAGCCAGCGTGCACTATCTGGATACCGCCAACTACGAGCCACTGGACAGCGCCAAATTTGAATACAGCTGGCAGTGGGCCTATCAGCAGCGCTTTGCCGATGCTGGTCTGATGGCGCTGCTCGGCTGTGGTTTTGATCCTGGCGCGACCAATGTTTTTACCGCCTACATTGCCAAGCATTATTTTGATGAGATCCACTATCTGGATATTATCGATGTCAACGGCGGCGACCACGGCTACCCCTTTGCCACCAACTTTAATCCCGAGATCAATATTCGCGAAGTAACGGCGGAGTGTCGTCACTGGGAAAATGGTGAGTTTGTCACCACGCCAGCGATGTCTACTCATCAGAGTTTTACCTGCCCGGAAGAGGTTGGCCGCTTTAATATTTATCGTATGTATCACGAAGAGCTGGAATCACTTACCAAGCACTTCCCGACGATTAAAAAGGCCCAGTTCTGGATGAGCTTTGGCGAAAGCTATTTGAAACACCTCGAGGTGCTCGGCAATGTCGGCATGACCGGCATTGAACCGGTGGAGTTTAACGGCCAGCAGATCGTGCCGATTCAATTCCTCAAGGCGCTGCTGCCAGATCCGTCGACCCTGGGTCCACGCACCCACGGCAAAACCTGTATCGGCTGCGTGGTGCGCGGCGTCAAGGGCGGTGAAGAAAAAACCGTCTATCTTTACAACGTGAAAGATCATCAGGACTGTTACCGCGAAGTGCAGTCGCAGGCGATTTCCTATACCACCGGTGTGCCGGCAATGATCAGCGCCAGCCTGATGATCAAGACCCAGTGGATGCAACCCGGCGTGTGGAATATTGAGCAGATGGACCCGGACCCCTTTATGGCCGCCATGAACCAATATGGGCTGCCATGGAAGGTGATTGAAGAACCCGGCTTTGATCTGATCTAGACTTTGACAAGGTAGATAGCAGCAAGAGAAAAATGACAACATCATCCAGCATCAAGAGTAAAACCTTCCGCGGCTTTGACCCGTCGCGGGTGCCGTCACCCTGCTACGTGGTCGACGAAGTGGCCGTCGAAAACAACCTGCGTATTTTGCAGCGGGTGCAGAAAGAATCCGGCGCCAAAGTGTTGTTGGCGCTAAAAGCCTTTTCCATGTTTAGTCTGGCGCCGCTGTTTGATCGCTACCTAGACGGCGTCTGCGCCAGCGGGCTGTTTGAGGCGCGGTTGGGCTACACCGAATACGCCGGGCAGGTGCATACCTTTTCGGCGGCTTACAAAGAAGACGAGCTCTCCGAGATACTCTCGATTTCCGATCATGTGGTGTTTAACTCCTACAGCCAGTGGCAGCAGTTTCAGTCACTGATTCAAGAGGCCAAACATCAGCGTCCGGAGTTGCAGTTTGGGCTGCGTATCAATCCGCAGCACTCCGAGGGCACAACGCCGCTCTACGACCCCTGCGCGCCGTTTTCACGTTTGGGCATTACCCGCAATGAACTCTCCGGCCACAGCCTGCACGGTATCACCGGGCTGCACTTCCACACGCTCTGCGAACAGGAATTTGAGCCTCTCGATCGCACGCTCAGGGTGGTTGAGGAACAGTTTGGCGATCTGTTGCATAAAATGCAGTGGGTCAATTTTGGCGGTGGCCACCATATTACCCGGCCGGGTTATGACGTTGATGCACTGATCAAGCGCATTGTCGAATTCCAGAACAAATACTCGGTACAGGTCTATCTTGAGCCGGGCGAAGCGGTCGCTATCTGCAGCGGTGTGCTGGTCAGTGAAGTGCTCGATCTCACCTACAATGAAATCGATTTGGCCATACTCGATACCTCGGCAACCTGCCATATGCCGGATACTCTGGAAATGCCCTATCGCGCGGAAATATTCAGCGCTGCCGAGAAAGACCAAAAGGCCCACAACTATCGAATTGGCGGGCAGACCTGTCTGGCCGGCGATGTCATGGGGGATTACAGCTTCGATAAACCATTGCAGATCGGTCAGCGCCTGATGTTTGACGATATGGCTCATTACACCATGGTCAAAACCACCACCTTTAATGGCATTGGTCTGCCGGCCATTGCTATCTGGAATTCAGATACTGACGAGATTACTATCGTCAAAGAATTTGGATATGACGATTTCAAAAATCGTCTCTCCTGACTACAGCACAATAATAATGTCACTGATGAGGGTGAGAGCATGTCAGAGTTCGATCAGTTAGCTGCGCCCGGTTATCCGGTATTTCTTGGTTCGGAATTTAAACATCCAAAGCCTGACCAGGCCTTTTTCCATATTCTGCCAATTCCTCTGGAAGAGTCAGTCTCCTACGGCGGCGGCACCGCCGAGGGTCCAGCGGCTATTCTCAAGGCGAGCTGGCAACTGGAAACCTGGGATGGCAAAAGTGATCCCAGTGCACGTGGTATTTACACTCACCCGCCAGTGGATGTCAGTGGCACCCCTGAGCAGGCAGTGGAGCGCATCGCCGCGGCGACCGCGGAACTGGTTAAGCAGGGCGTCTTTCCGGTCGGGCTCGGCGGTGAGCACACGGTGACCTACGGCATTATTAAAGGGCTGCTTGACGCCGGGCTGGACAACTTTGGTGTAGTGCAGATCGACGCCCATGCCGACCTGCGCGATGCCTATGAGGGCAACCCCTACAGCCATGCCTCGGTGATGAAGCGCATTGTCGATCTGGATGTGCCGGTCTTTCAGCTCGGTGTGCGGGCGTTTTGTCGGGAAGAGATGGAGAACCGCAAGGTCTATGGTGTGGAACATCTGGATGCCGATATTCTGGTGCCGAAAAATGTTCACTCAATCGACCTGCCGGACGACTTCCCAGACTATGTGTTTTTCACGCTCGATATAGACGGCATGGATCCGACCATTTTCCCCTCCACCGGTACACCGGTGCCCGGCGGGTTGGGCTGGTATCAGACCCTGGCGCTGTTTGAATCGGTGGTTAAACAGCGCCGTGTGATCGGCATGGATATTATGGAATTTGCCCCCATAGCCGGCTTTCATGGCTATGAGTTCTCCGCCGCACTGCTGGCCTACAAAATGATGGGCATTGTTGAACGCGAAGCGTTTCGCTAGGCCCCTTTTTCGATTTCTGTTACCTGTCTTTAGTTATTAAACTCGTCCGCCCATACCGGTGCATCGTTTGCGCCGGCATTGGGGGCGTAAACCCGGACGTAATCAACTTCCATCTGATCTTCACTAAAGCTGCTGGCAATCGATGGCTCGATGGCGAAATTCATCAGCAGATACTGGTCCGCATCAAAGGGCCAGGTCGATGAATTTTTATCGTTAGGTGCGTAGGTGTAGTGCTCCACCCCGTCGACACTAAAGACCATTTTATCGGCGTCCCAGTCGAGTGAGTAAACATGAAACTGGGATGACACTGTGCCGATATACTGGCCGCCGACATTGACCGTGCCGCCAAAGCTGGAGGGAGAGTGAATGGCGCTGGAAACATAGTTCTGGTTGTTGCCCCAGTGTTCCATAATGTCGATCTCGCCACTGGCGGGCCAGCCGACTGTGCCAAAGCCCTGGGTCTGCCAATAGCCGCCATTTTCGTCAATATTTTTACCCAGCATCCAGATCGCCGGCCAGGTGCCGGCACCCTCGGGGAGTTTGGCACGCACTTCGATACGCCCGTAGGTGAAGGCATATTTTGAGTTAAGTCGTGCTGAGGTGTACTGCTTGGTGCGATTTTGATCAGTGAACGTCTCTTTCTTGGCGACAATTTTCAATGTGCCATCGCTGACATAGGAATTGTCGAGTCTATTGGTGTAATGCTGCACTTCACCGTTAAACCAGGCGTTGCCATCTGGCAGGCGGGTTTGGTGGAACCATTTGTCTGCGTCAATTGCCTGCGGGCCGGTCGGTGTTGCGGCGACCACGGTTACTGTTCTGGTGGCTGTGGCCTGATTTCCGGCGCTATCTGTCGCGGTATAGGTGATGGTGTAAACATCTGGCGTATTGATATCGACAGTGCCAGAGACATCCGGCGTAATTGTGCCGTCAACCGCATCCTGCGCGGTGGCGCCGGCGTCTTCATAGGCCGTGCCCTGCTCATGATCAAAGCTGAGAGAGCCATTGACAGTAATCTCGGGGGCAACCGTATCGGTTGGCGCGGGGGGAGTTGGCTGCGGAGTGGTGTTTGGTTGGGATGAACCGCCACCGCCACCACAGGCCAGCAGCCCGCCGAATGCGATAACCAATGTTGCGACAGCGAAATTGCGTGAATAGCGTTGGAACCAGTGTTTGGATATTGTCATGGAAAACTCTTGGATTAATTATTGTTGTTGAGTACCGCTCTAACCCGATATTGTCGACTCAATCGCCTGAGCAATGCCAGTTATCTGAGATAAAGCGCCGCTCAGGCGGGATAATCGGGTATTTATGCAAACCACAATCGAGATCAAAGCAATCCAACCTGTCGCTGCCACAGACTTAAGTGATTTGCTACAATGCGCGGCGCTGAAAATCCGCTCAGCGATTTTTCCAAAACAGCTTAGCAGCAAAAGTTACAACCAAAGTTACAACGAAAGTTACAACATAAGTAGGCCCCCGGTATGTCTAATATGTCAGAACAATATATCTCCTGCGCACTGTACAAATTTGTCTCGCTGCCGCACTTTACTGCGCTGCGTCGTCCGCTGCTGCAAACCATGACCGACAATCAGGTGTTTGGCACATTGCTGCTCGCCCGCGAGGGCATTAATGGCACCGTATCGAGCACCCGGCAGGGTATCGATAATCTACTCGCCTGGCTGGCACAGCAGCCGGGTCTGGAAAATATTGAAACCAAAGAGTCCTTTCACAGCGAGATTCCCTTTTACCGCACCAAGGTAAAACTGAAAAAAGAAATTGTCACCATGGGCGTTGAGGGCATCGACCCGAAACGGTCTGTGGGCACCTATGTCAAGCCGGCCGAGTGGAATGCGCTGATCAGCGATCCCGATGTGGTGCTGGTGGATACCCGCAACGATTACGAAGTCGAGATTGGCACCTTTACCAATGCGGTCAACCCGAAGACCAAAACCTTCCGCGAATTTCCGGGCTGGGCAAAAGAAAATCTCGATCCGAACAAAAATAAAAAAGTCGCCATGTTTTGCACCGGTGGCATCCGCTGTGAGAAGTCGACCGCCTATTTGAAAGAACAGGGTTTCGAAGAGGTCTACCATCTGCAGGGCGGCATTCTCAAATACCTCGAAGAGGTGCCGGAGGATCAAACCCTGTGGCAGGGTGAATGTTTTGTGTTTGATAATCGCGTTGCTGTGGATCATCAGCTTAAACGCGGATCCTACGACCAGTGTCACGCCTGTCGTATGCCGATCACCGAGCAGGAAAAACAGCACCAGCACTACCAGGAAGGGCTCTCCTGCCATCACTGTTTTGACAGCCTCGACGAGCAGCAGAAGCTGCGCTTTGCCGAGCGTCAAAAGCAGATTTCACTGGCCAAGGCCCGCGGTGAAGAGCATATAGGTAATGCGGCCCAGGAAGCGACCGAGCGACGCAGAGCGGAAAAGCGCGCGGAGAAAGAAGCGGCGCGCAAGCGGTTATAGAATTACCGAATTGTTGTGTTATTGCGAACCCCGAAGGGGCGACTCAATCCACAGACTGCTGCACTGTTGATTGGATTACTTCGCTGCGCTCGCAATGGCCAAAGAGCACTCGCGATGACAGGAAAACCCTCGTGATACCTGATGGTGCTAAAGGCAAGTTTGAGGTGTGCGTGCAAACAGGCGCTCAATCATCGGAATAAAAAACTCCAGCGGCTGGGTCTGATAATCCGGATCAAAGGAACACTGATCCCAGTTAGCACAAAAATCCACACAGTCTTGATAGTAAGGGTGATCGGCCAACTGGTCCCGCGCATTGCGGTCTTGATTGTAATGCTGCATCCAGTAATAACCCTGAAACAGACCGTGGTGCAAAACAATCCAATAATTCTTATCACTGACGTAGGGGCGCAATAACGCTGCCGCAGCCTGGGAATGGTTCGCTGGTGCAATCACATCACCAATATCATGCAACAGCGCGCAGACAATGGTCTCCTCGTCAGCGCCATCGCGCTGTGCCCTCGTCGCGGTTTGCAGGCAGTGATCCAAACGGCTGATTTTATAGGGCGAATCGCCATCCATTAACCGCAGCCATGCAATCACCATCTGCGCATGGTTGGCGATATTGTGCGCATCATGGGCGAACACCAGATCGTAGTCGGCACGAGTAGCGTGGTCCATCGCGCTAAAGGCAACCTGCTGGTTTTTGTGATCAGTGCTCATGCTGTTGGTCTCGCTGGCGTTTTAGCCACACCAGCTTATTGGCAATATTGTCCAGCTCAAAATAGGCGTCCTGCAAATGACGTTTGCCCGTAGGCGTAAACGCTTCTCGCGCATGTAGTACACGGTGCGCCGCCACCAGAATAATCTGCCCGCCCTCAAGCCGGAATGTGGATTTATATTGCGGATCGGTGACTCTGAGGCAGAGCTCATGATAGGCGCGATAAAATTCCCGGATACCAGGTTGCTGGGGGTTAATCGTCTGCATTAGCTGGTTGCTAAAGCGCAGATTGATAATATTGCCTTCGCTGTCGCAGCGGATCATTGGCTCGACGGCATAGGTTTCATTGTTGTCATCGAACTCTCTAAATGGCACAGCAAAATCGCACAGTGTTTGAAAATAATCCGGATGATCATTGCGCAGCTGCTCGGCCACTGCCCAGCCATCGACCACAATCGATTCACCACCGGCAACTTCATTGTGCAGCATATGCAGTGCTTGCACCGAGGGCGGAAAACTGTAACTGGCAAAGTCATTGTGCGGCGGCAGACCGAGAGAGGTATGAGCAATGTTGTAGACATGTCCTTCCACCGAGACATTGTGAATGCGGTCAAACAGCAACTCACGAATTGGCCCAATCATTGGCGCCAACTGTTCCAGCGTTTCGGGTTCTTGCGGCGCATCAGTGATTACAATTACCCCGTGGCGCATAAATTCCTCCAGCGCGTCAATGGCAACCGCACTGCTATGTAAGAATAAATCCCAGCTATAGGTCTGCGGAGAAAAATTTTTAGGCCAGGGTTGCTGAGGTTTTCTGTCTGTTTGAATGAGCGCTCTCAGGCTGTTGAGATCGTAGGCTGTCGGATGATCGTCGGGCCAAACAAGGCTTAAGCTCTGGTCTTTAATAGCGACTTCCGTTGGCGCAATATCCGCCGCCACGGAGGCGAGAATAAAACGTTTTTCCTGGGTTTGCGGTACTCTGCAATCATCACAGGGGCAGTTATCCCGCAGCCACAAATAAGGTAGTTCAAGATCGCATCCGTCACCCAGATGCAGCAGCACAGAACCGTCGATCAGTTCAACAGGATCAATTAACGAATTCATGATGGCCTCTAATGGTAGCCCTTGAAAAGGCTTTTGTTATTGTCTAAACCAGCGAAGCAAGTTTAGATCTACGCGAGGGAAAATTGCCACAAAAATATTGCCCTCAGATGGCAAATGATATTGCCTCTGATTGACGGGTGGATTGCTTCATTGCGAGCCCCGAAGGGGCGAAGCAATCCATAAACCTCCCAGGCACTTCCGCAGCCTTTCAAAGTTTGGTCTGGCACCCACACCGCGGTGGACTGAGAATTCTGATTCAGCCTATAATCAAAGGCTATTTCTGACCGGTTATGAGTGGATACAGCTCAGGGTCAAGAGGCATTGCGCCGGGTGGGCAGATAACGGATCGCCATTTACACATCCTTTAACAATAAAAATTTATTCTTAAACAATAATTGAAAGGGCAGTAAATATAATCGGCCCATTCCTGCCGACATGGCTAAGGAACCTTATGGAAACCATACCTGTTCATCCACTCACTCTTAATGGGCGTGATCCCGGGCAGTTGCGCGGTGATCCCATCACTGGCGATCGTTATTATTCACCCGAGTTTGCACAACGCGAATGGGATCAGCTCTGGACCAAGATCTGGCACGTCGCTGGTCGCACGCAGGAACTTCAGGAACCGGGCGACTTTGTGGTCCACGATTTCAAGAGCGAATCTGTTATCTGCGTTAAACAGGACGATGGCAGTATCAAGGCTTTTTATAATGTCTGTCTGCACCGCGGCATGAAGCTGGTCACCGAGGGTGGCTATAACAACAATTTTCACTGCCCTTATCATGGCTGGGTGTGGGGCCGCGATGGTGTGTTGCAAGAACTCAATGATCCAGAGGATTTCCCCCAGGGCAACCCCTGTAACAAACTGCGTCTGCAAGAGCTGCGCTGCGACACCTGGGGCGGCATGGTGTGGTATACCATGAACCCCGATGCGCCGGCACTGCTGGATTATTTGAGCCCGATGCCGGAGCTCTACAAAAATTATCCAATGGACACCGCGGTGCGGGTATTTGCCCGCAAGATTAAACTCAACTGCAACTGGAAGTTTGCCACCGACAATTTCAGCGAGTCCTATCACACTCGTACCGCTCATCCACAGGTTCCGCCGTGGATCGATCAGGATTACTGGAGTTCGCGATCTGAGATGTTCCCCAATGGCCACGGTCGTACTGTGCAGCCAATGCGCCCGTCACTGCGCGACCGCTTGCCAGAAGGTGAGCCGCTGCCATTTGATTTTATCCTGCGACAGTGGGATATCGACCCGGACAGCTACCCCGATTTTGACGCCAAGGCGATGCAGGGTTGGCTGGATTTGAAAGCCGCGAAAAAGCGTCTCTGGAAAGAGCGCGGCTACAAACACTACGAGCATATGAATGACGAAGAGCTCACCGATAGCCCGCACACGGTGATCTTCCCTAATGTCACTATCTCGTTTTTGCCCGACAACCTGATATTTTTCCGCACCGAACCCGATGCCAAAGACCCGACCAAGTGCACATTTGATTTGTGGTGTTTGGCGTTCCCTGTGGAAGGCCAAAAAGAGGTGGAATCAGTTATGGCCGGCACCCAGCCATTGCAGGAAGCTGAGTCTGAGACCTGCGAATTTAACGGTGGTTTGGGCGTGCCCGAAATAATCGATTCGATCGTCTGGCAAGACATGATGCTGTCTGAAGGCCAGCAAAATGGTTGGCAGTCTCAGGGCTACACAGACAGTTATCTGGCTGGCCAGGAAACCCGCGTGCGCTTTTTCCATGAAGTGCTGAATGATTATCTCGAAGGGCGTCGCTAGTCGAGCCCCGGTAACAGATTAAACACAGTTAACAATAATAATTTATTAAGGAAAAATAATATGAACAATGCACAACTGCTCAGCGATATTCACGATATCAAAGCGCTAAAATACCGCTACGCCTATGGCGCCAATATTCTCGACGGTAATGCAGGCGACCTGAAAGCGTTTGCCGCGCTATTTTCAGACGATGCCAGTTTTGATGTGGGAATGGGCGAGGCAATTGGCCCCGCGCAAATCGAAGCAATGATGAAAGAGCTCACCACCCAGTGGCACTGCGCTATGCACTATATGATCAACCCGGTGATTGATGTTGATGGCGACACCGCCAAAGCCAATTTCACTGGTCTGTTTGCGTTTGTGGCCAATGAGGGGGAAGCCCCTGTGTGGCTGTCCAATATTTACACTGATACCTTTACTCGTACAGCGGCCGGCTGGCGTTTCCAGTCAGTCAGAGTTGCGCAGGCCTTTGCTGATCCGGTATTTTTGGCGGGTTATGCTGATCAGATAGAGTAGCTTTAAGGCGAAAAATGTACCGCAAAAATAAAAGCCCCATTTCTGAAAAGAGGAGGGGTTTTGTTGTTTGATAAGCTCTGCCATGTCTATTCTCGATTAGACTGAGACACCTAAGTCTTTTTAATTACTGATGCACTCTTGCTAGGCAGATGGCCCAAGATCGTTTTAAGGGCTAGCAGTCTTGCTCCAAGTCGCTCAGGAAAGCTCTTAATATCCTGCCATAGAATGGGACACCCTTATGCTGGGTATCATCCAGCCTCACATTACAGATAGTCCTATATGAAGTTATCCAGCGGTTTTCTCAGAAACCTTGTTACCACACGATGGAAGCTTTCTTGTACATCGGACTCTATTTATTACTCCATCGACCAAACTCAGCAGTCCACACTAAGCTACTTGGACCTACTTTCTGTTACAAAATATAACAGCATGATGAGTTACAAGCTGATCATCAATTCGAAGCATCAACGACAGGAATTCAGCGGCATATCAAGCGAGGAGTGTGATCGATTCATAAAACAAGTCAAAACATATGCCGCAGGCGCTATCGCTTTAACTATAGATGCCCAACAAGAAATTGTGC
>JALRJD010000254.1 GCA_023255165.1 Porticoccaceae bacterium
CAAAGGTTTATTGTCTGCCTTGGCGGCATTGAAACGCCGCGATTTCTACTCAATTGCAATAATCAGATCGCGTCAGGGCTGGGAAATTCCAGCGATATGGTCGGCCGCTGTTTTATGGATCATTTAAATGTTCCAATGGGATCCTTCCTTTATCGAGACCCTGAGGCTGATAACTCATTACAGTTCTTCACTGATGATCAATTTGTCGCCAGTAAAGGCATCGGCAAATCCAATCTCTCACTTGGTATTGTCAAGCGAGTCAGATCTTGGGGCCGCACTCACGCGATAAAGACTTTTTTTAAAAATCTCGCCTGTCAAATGGAAATCGAAGACAAAGTACAGTTTATTAGCCATTTTAAATGCCCGGGAATGGGCAATATTGGCACGATGATTGAGCAATCGCCAAACCTGTACAGCAGAGTGTCGCTTAGCAAGGAAGACGATATATTTGGCCTTAAAAAAGCACAATTTAATTGGCAACTATCGGACTATGACAAAAGAACAATTAGACAAACCGCAGTCGCTATGGCGGAAGAATTTGCCCGTGCTGGGCTGGGGGCGGTTCGTTTGGAAGATTTTATTCTGGACGACACCAAGGAGATACGATTTGGCCAACATTGCCACCATATGGGAACAACCAGAATGTCAGATAACCCAAAGCACGGCGTGGTCGACAAAAACTCCAAGGTTCACGATCTGGACAATCTATATATTGCCGGCAGCAGTGTCTTCTCGACGGGCGGTGCCTCTAATCCGACTATGCCGATCATACAACTCTGCTTAAGGCTGGCGGATCACTTGACCCACGAAAGCTAACGATCTGATTGCTCTTTCCTGATGTTATCGCTGCAATAGCTCAACAGCGCTTGCTCCAGTATCTCTGCTGATCTGTCCCAGTCAAAACGCTTGACATATTCCGCGCTGTTGCGGCTCATCGCCTTCCATCGTTCCGAATTCATAGTCACAACTTGATAGATCCTCTCGGCCATGTCCTCAGTATCATCGACGTCCACCAGATAGCCATTATGGCCATGCAAAACATAGTCTTCCGGCCCACCACATCTTGTAGAAACAACTGGACAACCGCATGCCGCTGCTTCCAGACCAGGCATGCCAAACCCCTCTAGAGTAGACGGCAGTAGCCAGCAATCCGTCATTCGGTATAGTTCAGGAATCCTTTCCTGATCAGGCCGGAAATAATATTCAAAATTCATCGGCAAGTTTTCTTGTGGATCGGGGGGATGTGCACCAAAACAAACCACTTTTAGCTCGGGTAGCCTTTTCTGTACCTGCCTGATTGCCTCAAATGCTCGCGCGGCCCCTTTCCATTTGACAATGCCATAGAGCAAGCCAACAGTCGGTGTGGACTGTTTATCACGCACTCTAAAATTAAACTGGTGCCAGTCCACTCCGTTGGGAACTAGAACCGCATCGTCATCACCATAGGTTTCAGCCATCAACTTTTTCAACCATGTTGCGATAACCAGCTTCTTTAAAGGCAATCTGTAGGTATCAGCTACTTTCCGGGGGTCGCCACCATGTATCTCATGATGGCGAATAAAGTAGGCTTTAAGTCCTTTTGACGCTGGCCAGCTATTCACCCAATAGGCAGTCTCCCACCAGGTCGCGATACTGACATCCGCATCCGGTACATCATCTGCGCTAATTACCCGCTTAGGTACGGATATCAGATTTGCCAAACTGGACTCCAGGTGATGCTGTTGCTTGTTCTTTAATTGATAGCGCGAAAGCCAATAGCGAATAAGCTTTCGTACTCTCCAAAAATCCGGCTTTGGGCGAGCCTGATTAGCGTAAACCAAATTAACAGTATGGCCCCGGCGAACCATTGCCTCGGCAATTAGTCGATTGGATTTCACTCCTCCGGAAAGGCCGGGGCGGGGAAGGATCCAGTTAATTTTCAATACGCGACTACCCATCTATTTGAGCCCTTAATTATTTACAACCGTGATCCCATTCGTTATCCATAAACCAGTAACAATAACGACGGCAGAAAGTCCGAATGCGCCAAGATCAAGCGAAGGAATCCAAACCTTGTGCCTGTGAAGAGCTATCGCCAAACATGGGTAACTAATAATATTTGAGAATGCAGCGCCGACTATCAACCCAACGGTATTAAAATAGTAACCACCCAACAGCATGCACCCTACAAGTAAGACTGCACGGGAAACCTGAAAGAGCATAAAGGAAAATGAATCGCCAAAAGATAACAGAATACTTCCCGCAGTTGCCGTGATAACACTGCCAACCGCTCCAATCGACAGGATTTGTAGCATCCAACCTGCCGAGACATATCTTGAGTCATAAAGAATATCTATCAGGAACTGCCCGCCTAAAGCTGTTATCCAAACCAAGGGCAGTGTCGCCGCAAGAAGGGTTAAACGCCCCTTTCGAATCTTGTTTTTGATAGATTTTTTGTCCTCTCTGTAGACCATGGCATAGAGGGGCATCATGACCTGATTGTTAATCTTCAGCACTAACTGAAATATCATTTTCGACCAGATGGCGGCTATGGAAAACATGCCCAACTGCTCTTTGGATAAAAATGTTCCCAGCACCAATATATCACCCTGCCTAACCAAAAAGGTGAGCGCAGTGCTTAGAAAGATCCACTTTCCGAAGGACAAAATATTACTCAGCGCTGATGGTTCCAAACGGAACTTGCATCGACCACTTTGAGACATTGGATAAGAACTGAAATAGCCAAACAACGCCCCTACAATTCCACCAATTGGAATCGCCCATATCGACTGATACTGCCAGGCCAGTACAACGGTTGTGGCAACGGACACAATCTGTGTTAGCAACTCCCAAACCAATAGCCCTCGAAGATCCATATGTCGCCTCAAGGTCATCACTCCAGGGGCGTTAAAACCCTGAATGACCGCCGTGAAACCTATTGCAGGGATAAGCGTAATTAAATCCGGGGAATGGTAAAGAATGGATGCAGGATAGGCGAAAAGGCAACTAACCAGCCAGATCAGACCACCTCGGATCGCTTGAAGAGTCCAGGCGGTATTGAGGTAATCCGCCTCATCTCCACGACTGTCACGGACAATGGAAGTCGCAATTCCAACATCGGAAAACATCTTTATGCCCTGCAAAACCACCTGAACCAAAGCGATGATTCCGAACACCTCGGGGAACAATAAACGGGTCAATAGAAGGTTGCTGAGCAGTCGCAACAACTGACTACCACCAAACCCAACGGTCGACCACATTGAGCCGTGAAGTGCTCGTGTTTTTAAAGACGGGGCAGATTTTTTTGCGGCTGGATCCAAAACTACCAACTCCTTCCTGGAATATGGTCAACTCATAAGCAAGCAGTCGAATAGTACTAACAAGGCGAATTGTTAGGATGACATTTTTGATTTAAGTCTAGTATAGAGGTAGGATTAATCAATTCGAAACACTGCTTTATTAACGCATATGGAAGAACAGGAACGTTCAAATGCCAGAGTATCTTCGCGCCTACATTGTCGTCTTTTTTCTATCAAACTCAATTTTCTGGCTCTTACCCAAACTTAATATCAGCGATATCAATAGGGCTGAAATCAAACAATGGCGTAACTACTGGCTAATCATTGCAACCCTGTGCTTCTTTATCACCAATATCTGGCTTTATGTATTTTGTCTGATGGTCGTTCTGGGGGGGGCGATTCACGCAAAGGCAGATCGCCTGCCATTATTTTTTGCTGTCAGCTGTGCATCGCCGCTTTATCACTTAACCATTCCCGGCTTTGGAATCATTAACTATCTGATTTCTATCAGCTATGTGACCATTGTGGTGATCATGCTTTTGGGCTTTAACCGGCAGCAGCTCACCCGACAATCCTATTCACACTTTCCCCTGTTAAAATCTGTCGTTCTGTACTTTGTTGTAGTGTCAATTCTCGAGTCACGAGGAACAACCGTCACCCACGCCCTAAGATTGTCCACTACAGCTTTTTTGACCGTCTTACTGCCCTTCTCTCTGATAAGCAGATCGGTGAATGATACAGAGACGTTCAAGAAATGCTTCGTGGCACTGACCCTATGCCTGGCGCCGCTTGCGCTGATGGGATGCTTTGAGACCCTCAAATACTGGAAACTTTATTCATCATCACTGGTTAACCTGTTAGGGGAAGGCAGTGGTTTAAGGTACTCACTACGGGGAGACTCACTGAGGTCGAGTACTCTTTTCTCCAGCCCCATCGTGTTCGGTTATATGATGGTAATTGGAATGGGGCTTCTGTTATATCTGCAAAAATATACAACCGCAAAGAGGCTCTGGGCATTGCTCTTTACTCTATTCCTGATCGCGCTTTACTTTACCAAAGCGAGAGGCCCATGGCTGGGCTTTGCTGTTCTGATGGTGTTATATATTTGGTCAGGGCCAAATAAGTTCGGTAATTTCACCAAGTTCTCTTTGGGCTCTTTAACCGCATTATTGCTGTTAAGCATGACAGGTTTTGGTGAGAAACTGATTGGTATGCTGCCCTTTATGTCATCGGTAGAGTCACATGAAGCCTCTACGGTTGAATATCGGATCAGACTTCTTGAGCAGGCGGCAAAGCTTTTTCAACAGAACCCTCTGTTTGGAGCAGCCAACTATCGCGAAACCGCGGAGATGGAAGTGATGCGACAGGGTCAGGGGATAATTGATGTGGTCAACTCTTACATCGATATTGGCCTAAGCTACGGAATTGTTGGGCTCGGGATATTTCTGTTTATATTTGCGGCGCTGTTTTTTACTGTACTCAAAAAAGTCCGCGCTTTACCGGAAACAGAGGGTGACTTGATCAATATCGGCCGGTCTTTGTACGCAATATTGGGCGCTATCCTGTTTATTATCTTTACCGTT
The DNA here is from genome assembly GCA_023255165.1 of Porticoccaceae bacterium. Lineage (GTDB taxonomy): Bacteria > Pseudomonadota > Gammaproteobacteria > Pseudomonadales > Porticoccaceae > HTCC2207. The sequence continues at coordinate 4,862 of JALRJD010000254.1, forward strand.
AGCTCGATTGACTACATACCGACTTTCTACTGGATTTTTGCCGGCCTGTGCTCAGCTTATATAAGGCAATGTGATCGGGTTTTGGCGGATAAATATACGCTGAAGAAACAAAGTATTCAGGCTTTACCTACCTAGTAACAAGGACTGGAATGGGGTTGCGACAGGATTTTAAGAAACCACCTCCAACTCCGGCAACAACTCCGAAATATTCACTCCCTTCACCTCGTTAAGCCAATGTGCAACATCCCTTACTTCCTTGGATTGCAGCGCCGTGGGCCTTATCACCGCGGACAGGTTGCGATCTTTGATCACATCGACAATCAGTTTGGCGTTGATGGTTTTGCTCTCATCGGCAAAGGCATAGACCAGAGCCATATCGCAGATGGTGTTGATTCGTCGCGGCACACCTTCGGAGAAGCAAAAGATGGCGGCGATGGCGTCGCTGGTAAAGATGGATTTGTGGCTGCCTGCCACTTTGAGGCGGTGGAAGATATATTTGCCGGTGTCCACATAGTCCATGGGGCGCAGATTAAAATCAACGCCGATGCGCTGGGCAAACTGGGTCAGCCTCGGATCATTGAGCTTTTCAATCAATTCTGGCTGGCCAATGAGTATTAACTGCAGAAAGACATCGTTGGTGACATTGATATTGGATATTAACCTCAGCTCTTCGAGGGTTTCTTCCGAGAGGTTTTGTGCTTCGTCAATCACCAGCAGCACCCGCTTGCCATCGGCGTATTGATCCATCACGAATTCGGTGAATTTTCGCAGCTTTTTGGCACTTTCCGGGCTGGGTTCTTCGAGATCAAAGGCATCGAGAATCCACGACATCAGATTGCCAAACGAGGAGTGAGTGTTGTTGATTACACCAATAACCACCTCGTCGCCCTCCTGGGCGAGCAGGTAGTTGACCAATGTGGTTTTACCGGCGCCGATATCACCGGTGATCACCGTAAAGCCGGCCTGACTGTGGAAACCATATTCCAGCATGGTCTGGGCGCGGATATGGTTTTTGCTCAGAAAAAGAAAGTCCGGGTCCGGGTTGAGACTAAATGGTTTCTCTTTTAAGTTAAAAAACTCTTTGTACATAGTGATTTTCGATCCCTGGGTATTGGTGCGCCCTACGCCATGGTTGGCATATATCCCGATTCGACGGTTTGCGATTTATTGATAACGGTGCCGACGATGTTGGCATTCTGCATGGATTGGATCGCCTTGCGGATATCGACTTCCGAGTTGCGACCCTCTTCGATCACCATCAAAAAACAGTCAACATGATTAAGTGCTGCGAGCACGTCATCGCGGGGCAGAATCGCTGGCATATCATAGACAACGATGCGCGATTTATAGCGCTCGGTGACTTCATTAAACAGCGCCACCATGCGTGGGCTGGAGATAAGTTCTGAGGAGTTGTCGAGTTTGCCTCGCCCGGGCAGCAACAGCAGGCGCTCAACACCGGGGTTTACCAGCAGATCGCCAATTTCCGCGTCGCCCTGCAGATAATCAGCCAACCCCAGTTTGGGTTCGACATCAAAATAATGGGTTATTCCCGGATTGCGCAGGTCCATATCCACCAGTAGTGCGGTGTAATTGACTTCCATCGCGATGGCCGCGGCGAGGTTGCTGGCAACCAGGGACTTGCCCTCTCCCGGGGATGGCGAGGTAATACCGATGCTGCGCCAGTTGTGGGCGCGCATCTGCTTGAGGATGGTGGTGCGCAGTGTTCGAAAAAGCTGGGATCTGGGATCGTGGGCCGAGCGTGACACCACGCGGTTTTTTTCCAGCTGTGTATGACAGACGGGTATCACCTGGCTGTCGGTGTAGACAATTTTTTCCAGGGGCGACGCTTTGCCCGTAGCGAGCCTCTGCTCCTGACGTTTTTCTCTGGCTTTCTCCAGCGCTTTGTGAATTCGAGACATAAGGCCGACCTACAACATATTGATTTTGGACATGACTTTGAACCAGACAATATCCAGACTGAGTACAAAGTAATGAACGATAAGGAGCATTGCGATAGCCAATATTCCGGCAAATAGATAAAGTCGCTTTCGCGATCTGTCTTTCTTGCTGTAGTCCTCTTCGGTCAGCATCAGCGGTATCAGCGCCAGCGGTTCCGCACCTGTAATGCGAGTGATATCTTTCACGCTTCGCACCGCCGGGTCGAGCAGCTCGGCCAAAAACACCAGTCCAACGGAGATGGCGCCAGAGAGAAACAGGCCCACCATCAGCAGTTTGGGGCGGTTGGGTTTTACCGATTCAGTGGGCCGCAATGGCGGTTCGATGAGGGTGAAACTCTCGGCTTTGTTTTCCGATTCAAGGTTTTGCGCCACGTCTGCCTCAAGTTGTTTGGCGCGCAGTTCCTGATATTTGCGTTTGGTGCTCTCATAGTCACGGGTCAGGTCGTCGTAGCTGCGCTGCACTTCTGGTGTACGAGAGACCCGGCGTTGGTATTCCTTTACCTCAGCTTGCAATTTTCTGTGTTCGACATTGGTGCGCACCAACTCTTTTTCGGCGGCGTCGATTTTCATTTTTATCTGTCGATAGAGCGGGTTGGAAATTTCATCCATATTTTCTTCAGGTTGAAACAGCGCGTCGGCTGCGACCTCTTTCTTTACCGCTTCGATTTCTCGATTAAGACGTTTGATATCCGGGTGCGACTCGGAGTATTTGTTCTGCAGGCTGCTCAACTCGCTCTGCAGCTGCGCCAGCCTGACCTGGCTGCTAAGAATGGTGACGCCCTCATTGCTTGCTACATAGGGGTCCATGCCAGCCAGTTCCAGATTGAGGTAATGAATCTGATCACTGAGTCTGATTGATTCGGATTTATGGGTTCTTATTTTTTCTTCGAGGTTCTCAATCATTGAGAGATTAAATTGCAGTAACTCGGGCAAGCTGTCACCAAACTCCAACTTAAAGTCGGCAATTTTTTCTTCCAGGTTCTGCACGGTTTTTTGCATTTTGTCCGCTTCGTCGTTGAGGAAGCTGACCGTCTCGGCGGCTTTATTGGTGCGGGTTTTGACGTTTTCATCGAGAAACATGGTCACCAGTTCATTGGCCACCTGCTGGGCGATATCCGGAGACTCGTCCATAAATGAAACCCTGAAGGCGATGCTGGCACGCTGCGCCCGACCGCGGGTGGGGTCGATAACATTGGCGTTGATCATTTCAACATTGACCGCACTGCGAAATTTTTCGACCAATAGTGAGACGGTGCTGGAGTCTCGCTCATCCTGATAAACCTTGTGTTTATCCAGGGTTTCAAGAATTCTCGAGGTGGTCAGAATGCGCTGCTTGATCACCTGAATTTGCTGTTCCGCGTAACTGGTCACCGTTGAGCGCACCAGGTCCCGCGGGATTTCCTGGCTCTCGATCAAAATAACGCCTTCGGATTGATAGATCGGCGGCAGCAAAAAGGTAATCGCTGTGCTGATCGCGAGCAGCAGGGGGAATGCAATGATGATGTAAAGCTTGCGCCGGCGCAGTATCTCAAGATAGTCGAGCAGCGACTTTTCAGAGTCATCCATATAGGTAGAGCGTCCTTTTGGCCTGATTTTTATTCTTAAAAGCTGTACCGCAAACCAACGTTAACCCGATTGGAGTCAACTGCGTTGAGGATTGTCTGGCGATCATAACGGCGGAAGATATAAGAGGTATTCAGCTGCAGCTTTTCAGTGAGGTGATAGCGATAAAAAGGCGACACGCTAAGGCTCTCGCGCTCGTCGCTGAGCGCGTCGGTGTTGTACCAGGAGATATTAATACCACTGGAGCTGCGTCCACTAAACTGGTGCTCATAGCCCAGACCGACACTGTCCCGCTGTTCCACTTCGCCGAAGCTGGATGGATACAGACCGCGGGAGAGGCTAAAGGAGAAGTTATCTTTTTCGTAATCGTAGTTAACGCCCAGATTGAGCAGCGCACCATTTCGCTCGCTTTGGGTGATCAACAAAATCGGCCCGGCAAAAAATTTGGCTTCGGCGTCGGTTTCAAAATAACCCGCGCTGCCGTCGATGGTCATGGCTTCGGAATATTTGTAGATGAAGCCGATGGTGGTTTGCAGGTAGTCGGTTTCATTGCTGCTGATCGCCGTGCGGTCGGCGGAATAGTTTGAGGCGCTGACCATTGCGGTGGTGGTGAGCACTTCGTTCAGCCGGTGCTGCCAGTTCAAGCCAATGCTCTGATTGTCATTGTCAGAGAAGTCGTTGGCATCATAGTCGCGCTGATTGTAGTGCAGCGAAATGCCGAGCTGGTCGCGCTCGGTTATTTCAATGTCGACACCGGGATCGACATAAATGGTTTTTACGATGGTATTGGAATCAAAAACACCCACATCCTGCTCGGCGGCGTCACGCTGGGAGTTTTCGCTGTAACCAAAGTCGATCAACCAGGTTGAGCGCTGGGTTTTGTAGCTGTTTTTCCAGTCAAACGCCGGATCTTCGGAGTCAAACTGGCCAAACTCGGAATAGCGCTTGACCGCGACTTTGGCCTCTAGCTCCGACCTGGCGACAGGTGAAACATAGATCAATGAGGCTTCGGGTTTGACGGAATAGATCCAGGTGTCCTGTTCCTGCTGGCTCATAAAGAAGTTGTCGTCGTAGCTGGCGTCCGCACTAAAGCTGTAGTCCGCCACCCAGTTGCCGGCATTCGACAATGCCGGCATCAGTGCCAGTGAAGCCTGTGCAATAAAAACCGCGGCAATTTGATTGATGGTCTTGTTCATAGCGATTCCTTGCTATCTATGGAACGACGATAACGTCGCCATATTTCAGTAGGTGGTTGGTTGTCAGGTCAGAGCCCTTTTCAAGATCGGAATAGCGCACTTTGAGCAGTTGCTCTCCGTCGGCATCTTCTGGGCCGCCACGACGAATAATCTTGATCGAATTGGCTGAGGCAAATTCATTGAGCCCTCCAGCCATGGCCAGGGCCTGCATCACGGTAGTGGATTGAATCATTACGATGGGGCCGGGTTTGAGAACCTTGCCCACCACATAAACCACATTACCCCTGGTGCTGGTCACGGTGACATTGACTTCAGGGTCGGCGATAAATGGGGCAAGTTTTTTCGCAATAAGTGCTTCAATTTCGGAGGCGCTTTTGCCCGCTGCCTGCAGATGCCCGACCAGCGGAAACGAGATTCTGCCGTCGGGCAATACAGTAATAATTTTCTGCAGGTTCTCTTCATTCCACACAGAAATTTCAAGCTGATCGCCAGGGTTGAGCTGGTAGTTTTCTGCCGCCGCTGTTTGGCTTATTCCCGTAAGAAAAAGTCCGGTAACAAAAAGCACGGCAACCATAAATGTTGCAGTAAAGAATTTTTTGGCGGTTTCAATGGTTTGTTGCATGATCACTTTCCTCTGTAATCCTCAGTTTAGTGTAGACCTAATTGCTTACTTAAGAGGCCCGGAGCGGGTCAATTTTTAGTACGCGTTTTTGTTGATAAAGCCTCCGCAGGCCGTCATCACAATTAACTTAATATCCAGCCACAGCGACCAGCTGCGGATATATTCCAGATCGTGTTTGATGCGCCCTTCCATCTTTTCCAATGTGTCCGTCTCACCGCGATAGCCCTTGATCTGAGCGAGGCCGGTGATGCCCGGTTTTACCTTGTGGCGCAACATATAGCCGTGAATGGCGGTACGATAAAACTCATTGTGAATCACCGCATGGGGACGCGGCCCGACAATCGACATGGTGCCGGCCAGCACATTGAAAAACTGTGGCAGTTCGTCCAGCGACGTTCTGCGCAAAAATTTACCAACAGGGGTAATACGGCTGTCGTGTCTGGATGCCTGAACCAGATTTTTGTCGCCGGCATCCATAACCGTCATGGTGCGAAACTTGAATACGGTAATCGGCTCGCCGCCCATGCCATAGCGTTGCTGACGAAATATCGCTGGTCCCTTCGAGGTCAGTTTGATGGCGAGGGCAATCAATAGCATCGGGATGGCGATCAGCAGCAGAATAAAACTGCCGGCCACCAGATCGAGAGTGCGCTTGGCAAAATTATCCAGGCCGGTGTGGGGTGATTCAAAAACACTGATTGCGGGCATGCCCTGAATATCCAGCCAGCTGGCGCTGAGCAGATCAAAACTGAACAGATCGAGCATCATATAGGCCGATACAGTGGTGTCTGCGAGCTCATTGAGTAGCTGTTTGATGCGTTTTTCCGCAGCCAGCGGCAAGGTAATAAAAATGGTATCAATGGCGCCCGCCTTGGCCTGTTGAATCAATTCTTTTGAGCCACCTTTAATGCGGCTGTGATCAGAGATATAGCGTCTGGTGCCGTTGGTTTTGCGGTCATCGAAGTAACCGATAAAGTTGTACCCGGACCAGGGCATGGAGTCGATGCGCGACTCAAGACTGGCGCCGAGTTCGGTGGCGCCATAAATCGCGACAGACTGGGCGCGCACCCCGGTATCGCGAAACAGACGCAGCACCATGCGCAGGATTGAGTGCCAGGAGATCAACTCGATGGGGGTCAACACAAACCAGTACAACACCATTTCGCGGTTATAGAGATCCGAAGGGTGGAAGATCACATCGACCAGCAGCAGCACTGCCACTACAGTCAGCCAATTGCTGCCGACAGCACTGACCTCGGCGCGGATGCTGATGCCGCGCCAGGATTTGTAACTGGGGCTGGATTCGGAGAGAAAACTGAACAGTACGATGGCGATTAACAGCAGCCAGTTGTACAGCGGCACCCAGCTGAGCTTGAGCACCGACACCAGCGCCACCAGGGTAGCGCCAATGATTCCCGCGTCGATTAGACGGGAAAAAGCATTAATCTTGGCGTCGTGGGGACGCACCATCCGTGATTTTTGATCGGCCATAAGACAAACTGACTCTAAGCGATAAATTCCTGAACAAGAGTGTACGCAACCGATTTGTTATGTCGATTGCGTACCATCTAAAATGTGAATCAGTTCGCTTTTTTAGGGGGCGCGAGTTAGCGTTTTGATGATTTCCTCAACCCGGCCAAACCAACCAATCCGGATAGAAACAGCCATGCGGCTGCGGGAAGTGGCACTTCAGACACTGACCATTCGGTGTAGTGAGAAACATCATGTTGGCCGGTGATGGCAACCTGAATGCTGTTGCCCTGCTGGCCGTCATCATTGATCAGAAACAGCCAGACCAAATTTGCCGCCTTGATGGTCAGATAGCCCACAAAGTCGACGCTGGTGGTGATGGTCTTGCCGCTAAAGCCGCTTTCGAACTTGTTGCCTGTCAGGCCGGGAACAACTACCCCTTCAAAGGCCAGCATGTTAACCATATCCGGATCGGGGTGATCCTGCGCTGAGGTAACAGTGGCATTTTGGTTTACACCATAAAACTGATTGGCATTGATATCAGATATATCGCCTGCGCCAATGCTGCCACCACAAGATGTTGTGCAGAAAAACGTATCGGTGACGCCATTATTGTCACCGCCCTGATCTACGCCGTTTTCGCTCCATATCGCGAGTAAATCGACTGTATCCGCCTGAGCCACCGGTAATGTCATCAACCCAAGAGCGCACAGCGTTGCAAATAGTAATTTTTTCATAGCATCATCCCTGCAATATCCTTTATTGCTCAAAACTGCCTCTCGGCGAGTTCACAGGTCCAGTCTGTGAACCAATTGTTAACTAAAATGTGAAATCAATCACAGTCCTACAGGTAATTTAAAAGATAGACCATGGCCTTGCACTGTCAAGCTGACCTAGTTGAAATAACGCTGTTTTTGGGGGTTATGGCGGCTAATTTGAGCAGGAGCAAGAATAGAGGGATTGAGCGAGGCAGGGCATTAAAAAAGGCGGCCCTTTCGGAGCCGCCTTTTGCTGATATCTGCTGGATGAACCAGTGATTATCCGAGCTTTTCTTTGATTCGTGCAGAACGACCTGAACGCTCGCGCAGGTAGTAGAGCTTGGCGCGACGAACCGCACCGCGACGCTTTACTTCGATGCTGTCAACCAGCGGGCTGTAGGTCTGGAAGGTACGCTCAACACCGATGCCGTTGGAGATCTTGCGCACGGTGAAAGCTGAGTTCAGCTGACGGTTGCGCTTGGCCAGTACCACACCTTCAAAGGCCTGCAGACGCTCGCGGGTGCCTTCTTTTACTTTTACCTGCACAACAACGGTGTCACCGGGGCTGAAATCAGGAATTTCTTTGTTCATCTGCTCTTTTTCAAGGGCAGCGATAATAGCGGTTTTGTTAGTCATGTCTTGCTCCTCAATTTTCATTGGTTGGTGGCACGCCACCTGATTTAGAGCTCTGTACAGAGAGGATGAACACTATCCTTTGTCATCATCTGCCAGCGCAGCACTCATTTCCTTGAGTAGAGCCTGTTGCTCAGCATTGAGCTCGAGGCGGTCCAGTAAATCCGGTCTTCTCTGTTGGGTTCGCAGCAGTGCCTGCTGCAGACGCCAACGTCTAATTTTTTCGTGGTTACCTGACAGCAGTACTTCTGGTACGGTCTGGCCCTGGTAATCCTCCGGCCGCGTAAAGTGTGGGCAGTCCAGTAATCCTTCTGCAAACGAGTCCTGATCGGCAGAATCCTGATGCCCGAGGGCGCCCGGTAGCTGGCGAATCAGTGCGTCCATCAAGACCATGGCCGGCAGTTCGCCGCCACTGAGTACGTAGTCTCCTATCGACCACTCCTCATCCACTTCAAGCTCTATCAGCCGCTCGTCTATTCCCTCGTAGCGGCCAGCAATCAATATCAGTGACTGCTGTGTTGCAAATCTGTTTACCGCGCCCTGTTCGAGGACTTGCCCCTGGGGCGAGAGATAGACCACTTTGGCCTGTTCTCCAGCCCACTCTCGGGCTGCGGTTATCGCCAAGCGCAGTGGCTCGACCATCATCACCATCCCCGGGCCGCCACCGTAGGGGCGATCGTCGACTGTCTGGTGACGGTCGTGGGTAAAGTCTCGCGGGTTGAAGCTTTTGCACTCCACCAGGCCGTTCTTTACCGCGCGTCCGCTGATCCCGTATTCGGTGAGCGACGCAAACATTTCCGGAAACAGGGTGATCAGTGCAATTTTCATTTACCTGTCCCTCTGCAACCGGATGCTGATTTAAAAATCTGGATCCCAGTTAACGTCAATTCTCTGGTCTGCCAAGCTAACCTTGGTGACAAATTGATCAACGTAGGGAATTAATCTCTCTTCTCGATCAATGCTCTCGGCATCGCCTTTGATCACTAACACATCATTGGCACCGGTCTCGAGAAGCGACTTGACCTTGCCAAGTCTGACCTGCTCACCCCCGTGGTGGGTGATCACTGACAGTCCGACAAGCTGGTACCAGTAATAATCGTCGTCTTGCAGCTCGGGCAGCTTGTCTCTTTCGACCCGGATATCTTTTCCGCACCAGGTCTGCGCTATGTCGCGGTCGTCTACACCGACAATATGGACAACCAGGTTTTCACCCTGTCTGCGCCACTCGTCGATAGTCACCTGCTGCAAGCCGTTGTCGGTCTCAACCCACCAGGGTTGGTAAGAGCACAGCGTTTCCAACTGCTGAGTGTAGGAGTAAACCTTAACCCAACCGCGCACACCAAATACAGCCGTTATGCGGCCAACAACCAGGGTTTCCATTGATTGATGATCTCCGGGCGCACTCAGCAGAGAGTCGATCAGGCAGCTACTTTGCCGGCCTCTTTGATCAGCGCTTTAACGCGATCACTGATCTGCGCACCCTGGCCCTGCCAGTAAGTGACGCGATCGAGATCCATGCGCAGACGCTCTTCAGCACCGCGGGCAACCGGGTTAAAAAAGCCGATACGCTCGATGTAGCGTGCATCACGTGCGTTGCGTGAGTCGGAAACTGTGATGTGGTAAAACGGGCGTTTCTTAGCGCCACCACGTGCCAATCTAATTGTTACCATTTACAAAAATCCTGTGTTCAAACTGGCATCATCGCCAGACTTGATGCTTTTAAAGGTCTGCGCAGAAACGGCGCAGCTCCCCGAAAGGCGCGGTATCTTACGTTAAAAGAGATTAAAAGGAAACACCTTTAAGCGGCTGTCAGGCGACGGCGAAAGTCGGACTTTTCAGCACTCTTCAGCTCTGTGCCGCCGGTTTTCGGCGATGATTTTCAAAGGTTGTTTGTTTAGCGTCTCGATCAGCGCCGCGGAAAGCCCCCGGGAGGCAGTCCACCCATTGGCGGCATTGCTCCGCCGGGGCCGCCGCTCATTCCCCCGCCCATTCCCCCACCTAGGCCGCCGAGACCACGCATCATATTCTGCATGCCCTTGCCCTTCATTTTCTTCATCATCTTGCCCATCTGCTTGTGCTGCTTGAGCAACCGATTGAGATCCTGAATGGTGGTGCCGGAGCCGACTGTAATGCGGCGCTTGCGCGAGCCGTTGAGAATATCGGGGTTGCGGCGCTCTTTCGGGGTCATGGAGTCGATAATCACCGTCATCTTGCCAAACTGACTGGTGACATCCTGCTGCTGAACCAGCTGCGACATATTGCCCATGCCCGGCAACTTGTCCATCAGACCGGCCATGCCGCCCATATTGTTCATCTGCTCAAGCTGGTCGCGCAGGTCTTCAAGATCAAAGCCTTTGCCCTTGGTCATTTTTTGGGCGAGTTTTTCAGCCTTCTTTTTATCAACCTTGCGTTCAACATCTTCAATCAGCGACAGCACATCGCCCATGCCGAGGATCCGCGAGGCGATTCGCTCCGGATGGAACGGCTCGAGGGCATCGACCTTTTCGCCGACACCAAGGAATTTAATTGGCTTACCGGTGATATGCCGCACCGACAGCGCAGCACCCCCGCGGGCATCGCCATCCACTTTGGTCAGGATCACACCGGTCAGCGGCAGCGCTTCGTTAAAAGCCTTGGCGGTGTTGACCGCGTCCTGGCCAATCATGGCATCGATCACAAACAGAGTTTCAATTGGCTTGGCGGCAGCATGCACCTGTTTGATCTCGCCCATCATCTCGTCATCGACATGCAGTCGACCTGCGGTATCGACAATTAACACATCGACAAATTTTTTCTTCGCCGCAGCAATGGCGTCGTTGACAATAGCCACCGGCTTTTGACTGATATCGCTGGGAAAGAACTCGGCGCCGACTTCGACAGCCAGCGTTTTAAGCTGTTCGATGGCCGCGGGACGGTAGACGTCTGCCGACACTACCATGACTTTTTTCTTTTCGCGCTCACTAAGGTAACGGGAGAGCTTGGCGACCGATGTGGTTTTACCTGCCCCCTGGAGGCCGGCCATCAGGATTATTGCCGGTGGTTGCGCGGCCAGATTGAGGGTTTCATTTTTCTCCCCCATAACCTTTTCCAGCTCGGCCTGAACAATCTTGAGGAATTGCTGGCCCGGATTGAGGCTGCGATTTACTTCCTGGCCCAGAGCGCGCTGTTTGACCTGTTCGATAAAGTCTTTGACGACCGGCAGTGCAACATCCGCTTCAAGCAGCGCCATACGGACTTCGCGCAGCGTGTCCTGGATATTGGCTTCGCTGAGACTGGCTTTGCCAGAGATTTTTTTCAGGCTGTCCGAGAGGCGGTCACTGAGATTTTCAAACATTGCCATGGAGAATTTTTCCGACTATTTATTGATGGTCGGCATTATAGCAATTATTTTCGGCAACTCTTCACCCGGCTCCCTGAATATGACACACTCCGTGGAAATAAATAGCGACCTATCCGTAATGACCACCCTCTTCGCCAGCACAGCAATCGCTCTCTACCTTTTATGCTTCGGCTTTCAGGTTGTGCTGCTGCGCAGGCAAATGCATACCCCGAGTCTGGCGCTGCAAATAACCGCAGCGCTGGCCATTGTGCTACACAGTCTGGCGGTGGCCGATTTTCTGTTCCACCCGGACGGCCTCGACCTCAGTCTGCTAAAGATTTTTGCATTGATCGCGCTGATTACTAATGTGGTGGTCTTTCTCAGCGGGCTTAAGAAACCGATTCACAGCCTCAATCTGTTTCTGTTTCCACTCTCCGCGGCGGCGCTTGTAGCGGCTCTGGCGAGCCCGGCAACCAAGGCGGCGATTATTTTGCCGCCGAGTATCCAACTGCATGTCTTGATTTCCATTCTCGCCTACAGCTTGCTGGCCATTGCGGCGCTGCAGGCGGCGCTGATTGGCTATCAAAACTGGCAACTCAAGCACAAACACCAAAATATGCTGATGCATGCATTTCCCGCGCTACAGAGCATGGAGGCGCTGTTGTTTGAGCTGATCTGGGCCGGTGAGATTATGCTGACCCTGTCGCTGCTTAGCGGCTTTCTCTTCTATGAGGATTTCTTTGCCCAGAAACTGCTGCACAAGGTGGTATTTAGCCTGGTGGCCTGGGTCTTCTTTGGTGTGTTGCTGTGGGGTCGGCTGGTCAAGGGCTGGCGCGGCAAAACCGCGATACGCTGGACCTGGGCGGGATTTATTGCCATCTTGCTTGGCTACGTCGGCAGCAAGTTTGTGCTCGAGTTTTTGCTTCGCTAGAAATGCCTCAAACACACTGCACTGTTGCCAAAACCGGGAAACTGCTTCAACATATCCGGCCCTGTTATTAAAGGCATGTAATTCTTGGACCTTTCCGAATCGTCGATGCTGTGGTTGGCACTCCTGATCCTGCTTCTTGTGTCCGCATTTTTCTCTGGCTCTGAAACCGGCATGATGTCACTCAACCGTTATCGATTGAGACATCAGCGTAAAAAAAGCGCCGGTGCCCGTCGCGCAGCAAAGCTGTTGGCCATGCCTGATCGCCTGATCGGTTTAATCTTGATCGGCAACAATGCGGTCAATATTCTCGCGGCAATTATCGCCAATGCTCTGGCTATTATTTATGTCGGTGAAGCGGCAGCGCCCTGGGTGGCCACCGCAACCCTGACCATTCTTGTTTTGGTGTTCTCTGAAGTAACACCAAAGACCATTGCCGCACAGCATCCGGAATGGTTTGCCTTTAAAGCCAGCCATATCCTGAAACCACTGCTGACGCTTCTGTGGCCTCTGGTCTGGGCGGTTAACAAACTGACTAACGGGCTGATCAACCTGCTCGGCTTCGAGACCAATGTCTCCCGGGATGACGGCCTTGATACTGAAGAGTTGCGCTCGGTAGTGGATATTTCAGGACACAAGATCTCTGATAGCCACCAGGGCATGCTCAAGGGCATTCTCGATCTCGAGACGGTGACGGTTGAGGACATTATGATTCCTCGCAGTGAGATCAACGGGCTGGATATCGAAGATGATATAGAGATCGTGTTGGCCAAGCTGTTCAAGTCCGAGTACACCAGGTTGCCGATCTACGAGGGCGATATCAATAATATTGTCGGCATCTTCCACATGCGCAAAGCCAATCATCTGGCCCGCGCGGAGCAGGTGACGCCCAATGCGATTAAGCGCTTTGCCGAAGAACCTTACTTTATTCCCGAGAGCACCACGCTGATCAATCAGTTGCTAAACTTTAAAACCACCCGCAACCGTTTTGCCATGGTGGTGGATGAATACGGCGATGTGAAGGGGCTGGTAACGCTGGAAGATATTCTTGAGGAGATTGTCGGCGACTTCACTACCAACACCGCCGATGAGGTCGATGAGATTATCGACCGTGGTGACGGCAGCTATCTGATCGATGGCGCGGCAACCATTCGCGAGATCAACAAGGCGACTGAATGGAGCCTGCCAACCGACGGACCCAAAACCATCAACGGTCTGGCGCTGGAGCAGCTGGAAAGCATTCCGGACGGCAATGTCAGCTTTATGGTCGGCGGTTATCGCTTTGAGACCGAAGAGATCAACGGCACCATGATCAAGAAGATTCGTGTTAAGCCGATCAAAAAGAAGGTTGCTGAGTCAGACGAAATTGACTGATGCCCTTGATTGATACCCTTGACGCATTCGGTGAATCAAAGCGCTGCCGGATCTGGCCAGAATAATCGGGCTAATAGGCAGCCTAGTAAAATGGGTTAACTTTACGGTTGCGCTCGCCGCAGGCAATAATCACATCGCGGCGCTGGTCGTTGTCCAAAATCGACCAGACCCGAATCTCCTCAGCAGTTCGATAACAGCCGACGCAGATATCTTCATCGTTTAGCATGCACACCGAGTTGCACGGTGATACCACAGGTTTGTCAGCTCTCACTGCTTTTCCCCAGATTTTTGCATTTCAGATTGTTTCAACGTTCTATTTCAACCAGATCGGTCAGCATGGTCTGACCTTTGTGCACATAGCCCGCCGCGGAACCGAGCAGCATCGCCCGTGACTGTTCGTCGAGCTGGCGCACAACTTTACCCGGGGAACCCACCACCAGCGAACCATCGGGGATCACCGCGTTGGCTTTAACCAAACTGTTGGCGCCAATAATGCAGTCACTGCCCACCTTTGCGCCATCGAGAATCACTGCATTAATGCCAATCAGGGTTCGGTCGCCCACTTCCAGACAGTGGATCATGGCATTGTGGCCAACGGTGACATCTTCACCAATAATCAACGGTTGGCCCGGGTCGCAATGCAACACCGCACCATCCTGGATATTACTTCGCGCTCCCACTTCAATCAGATCGCAGTCACCACGGATCACGGCGTTAAACCAGACACTGGCGTTTTCCTTGAGCACCACTTCACCCATTACATCGGCACTTTTCGCGATAAATACGCTTGGGTGAATAACCGGAGTCTTTTCGCCAATTTTGTAGATCATGATTTTGCTCTCTTAATTCTCGCGCTCTTTTTAAAGCTGTTACTTACAAGCTGTTCTTTAAACTCTCAGTACCTTTTAATGTTTTTTATCAGCCTTCCACGTCGGCTCTGCGCCTTAACTCAGCAATGCGCTGATCGGAGGGGTACTCAAGATGAATGTCTGCATCCAGAGTGGCGTTTAACATATCGGTAAGCACCTTCAGGGTAAAGCCCCAGATCTTAAAGCCGTTATACGGCAGAAACGGAAACCGCAGCCCACCGTAGCCAGTATCCATCTCGAAATACTCATAGCGATCGAGATCCATAAACATCCGCAGCGGCGCATCAAACAGCGCACCGATTTCGCCGGGGTCGGCGTTCAACTGCACCGGCATATCAACTAAACCGACAAAAGGTGTGACATTGAGATCGCGACGTCTGGGCGTGGCCACTGGCAGCGTGGCGATGGGGTGCACCAGGCTCGGCGCCAATCCGATTTCTTCATGGGCCTCTCTTAGAGCGGTCTGCAATAAATCGCTGTCGGTGCTCTCCCACATGCCGCCGGGAAAGGCCACTTCGCCCGCGTGGTTGTTCAGATGAAAAGCGCGCTGAGTCAAAATAACATGAGGGTCCGAGTTCTCGCCGTGCAGCGCAACCAACACGGCGGCGCTTGCATTTCGTTCTTGCGGACCAGGCTGGTAGCGTTCGAGTGGAAAGTTTTTTAGGCGATGTTTAATGGTTTCTAGCATTTGTGCATTATACTCATGTCTCTTCGAATTCTGAGACTTTCATGAACTTTTGTTCCAGCTGCGGCAAGCCCGTTATAAAAAAAATTCCCGAGGGCGATAATCGCGAACGTCATGTCTGCGAACACTGCACCACCATTCACTATCAAAACCCGCGGGTGATTGCCGGTGTGTTGCCGGTATATGGAGACCAAGTGTTGCTCTGTCGTCGGGCGATTGAACCACGCCATGGTTTCTGGACGCTGCCTGCCGGGTTTCTTGAAAACGGTGAGTCATCTCTGACCGGTGCGCTGCGAGAGTGCGTAGAGGAGGCCAATGCTGAGGTGGTCGAGCCGAGTCTCTACGCGCTGTTTGATATTCCACAAATTAATCAGGTCTATGTGTTTTATCGCGCCCGGCTGGAACAGCCGACATTTAACGCCACCTTTGAATCCTCAGAAGTGGCGCTGTTTGATGAAGCGGATATTCCCTGGGCTGAACTGGCTTTTCCGGTTGTCGAACTGGCCCTGCACCACTTTTTTAACGACCGTCAAAACGGCGAGTATATTGTTCGTCACGACGAGATTCGCCGTCCCTGGAAAAGCCTGCGCTCATAAACCGAGCGTCTAGAACACCAGCCGCAAGCCGGCATAGAAGCCATCAAAGTCCGCATCTGACTGCAGCTCGTCGCCACTGTCAATTTCAATCAACATGGAACGGTAGCCAAAACTCAGGCCGGCTTCGAGGCTCGGGGCGATACTGAAGTCGTAGTTTAATTCCGCACTCCAATCAATCAGGCGGAACTCATTGACATTAATCCAGTTGCCACTGACCGACGCCGACAGCCCGGTAAATGGCATATCAATCCCGGCGCGACCATAAACCAGCGGTATCACCGCATCCACATCAACCTGTTCCTGAGCGGCAGAACCGATCAGACTGGCCTGCCCGTCAAACAATCGGGCCGTTAAACCCAGGTCCAGATCGACAACATTGTCGAGAATTTCATAATAAAAAGTAGCATCGGTGTGGCTGAGATCGAGATCTACGTCCACCGCCTGATCAATCGGGAAAACCACTTCATCAAGCACGGTTCCGGCGGGCACCATGCCCTGCCCTGTCCCCTGCAGGTCGGTGTAGCTAATGCGAATATTGGGCAGCAGTGGCACTGGGTGTTCGAGCGC